>USEE01000020.1 GCA_900553645.1 uncultured Eubacteriales bacterium | reverse complement strand
GCTCTCTGAGCGTGGAAGATTCTTATACAGAACCGCGATGACTGATTATTACTTCCGCACCCACTTTAATTTATGGTGGGCGCGGCATGGATGGCCGCTCATACATCCGGTTTCGCGTCGGGACGGCCTGTTTTCGCGCCCGCCCTACTTTCGGCGGGCGTGAACCTCACCGCCGAGTTTCCATCTGAGCCGCCGAGGGGTGGCGAACATGGCGCGGGGGATGACTGCCTAAACCAGAAAAGATCATTCGCGGAATCCCGAAACGAATACAGATTATAGCTTGCGTGAGCCGCGAACATTGCCAACAGCAAACGCCGCTGGCTCTGGGCGGGATAAGCATTGCAAGAACGCAGGGCAGCTTCCCGTATATAGCCTATCCTAAAACGCCCGAACTAAGTAAGCCTTGCGGGAGAACAGCCAATCGGCTTTTCTTTGGTTCTTTCTTTTCTCCTGAAAAGAAAGAACACGTAACCCCCCGTCCTTACTTAACCAACTCCTTCAGAATCTTAACCGCACCTTCCACGTCAGAGATTTCGACCATTTCGACAGGGGTGTGGACGTAGCGGCAGGGGATAGAGATTACGCCGGAGGGGACGCCGCCGCGAGTCAGCTGCATGGCCGCGCCGTCGGTGCCGCCGCCGGTCAGGACTTCATCCTGGTATTTTACGCCCGCGCGGTCGGCTGCGGCGCGCATGTCGGAGACTACCTGCGGGTTGCAGATGAGGGAGGTGTCCATTATCTTGATGGTGGGGCCTGCGCCCAGGACTACGCTGTGCGGGAAGCCCTTGGGCGTGTCGCGCGTCGGGGTTACGTCAAGGGCTATGCCCATGTCAGGGTCAAGCGCAAACGCCGCCGCTTTCGCGCCGCGCAGGCCTACCTCCTCCTGAGTGGAGAATACGCACGCCACTTCGTTGTCCGTCTGCATGTCGCGCAGCAGTTCTACCAATACCGCACAGCCCGCACGGTTGTCCATCGCGGGCGAGGACATGCGCGTGCCCATGTCGATGACGCCCGGCGCATAGGTCGCCGCGTCGCCGATCTGTACCTTGGAAAGCGCTTCTTCGCGCGTCGCCGCGCCGATGTCGATGAACATGCGCTTCATGTCTACGTCAAAGCTGCCGCCCTCGCTCATCTGCTCAAAATAAATTACGCCCTCAACGCCGTTTTCAAATACTACCTTGCGGCCCAAAGTCACGTTGCGCGCAATGCCGCCCAGCGGATGTATGCGCAAAAAGCCGTTTTCGTCAACGCCGGTCACAATAAATCCAATCTGGTCCATGTGCGCCGCCAGCATTATGCGCTTGCCCTTGCCGTGGCGTATAGCAATCAGATTGCCCAAAGCGTCATGCCGGATCTCGTCCGCATAGTCCTTAACCATGTCCTCGATTATGCCCGCCACACGGGTCTCGCGGCCGGTCGGGCCAAAAGCCTCGCACAGCGCGCGCAGAGTATTCTTCATGTCCATTTGCTTGCACTCCTTATAATTTTCATCACAGCTGAGTGAGGTATGCCTTAACCAGATCCGCCTGCGCCTGCATGTCATTCAGCGACGCAACCGATACCGGCGAATGTATATTGCGGCAGGGCACCGACAATACGCACGTCGCCACCGCGCACTCGCGGCGCTGTACCGCGCCCGCATCGTTGCCGCCCGCGACAAAGCTCTTTATATGATAGGGTATGTTCTGCTCGTCGCCCAGCCGCAGCATGGCCTTGTATACGTCCACGCTCGCAATCGACGAGCGATCCATAAACGATACCGCAACGCCCTTGCCCGGCTCGCATACGCGCAGATGCTCCGGCACGTCGCCCAAGTCGTTTGATGTCGTGCCCTCCAGCACGACGCATACGTCCGGCTTTACGCGCGAGGCCGCAATCGCCGCGCCGCGCGTGCCGACTTCCTCCTGCACGGTGAATACCGCGGTGAAGTCGCAGTCGTAAGTGCCCTCCAGCGCGCTTATCAGCGCCAGACAGCCCACGCGGTCGTCCAATGCCTTGGAGCATACGCAGTCGTCGCCGAACAGCTCCGGCTCGGTGTCGAATACCACGTAATCGCCCAGTTTGACCAGCTTCTTGGCTTCCTCGGCAGAGGACGCGCCAATGTCTATGTGCAGGCGGTCGTGTCCCAGCACAGAATGATATTCTGCCTCAGACTGGAGGTGAATCGCCTTTGCGCCGATCACGCCCGGCACATTGTTCTTGCCGATTTTGACGCGCTTGCTGACCAGCACGCGCGGGTCGATGCCGCCCACGGTGTCGTATTCCAACAGGCCGTCGTCGCGGAACCAGCTTACGATAAGGCCTACCTCATCCATATGGGCGCAGACCATCGCGCGCACATTCGACTTGCCGCTGCCCTTTTTATGGGCGAACAGGTTGCCCATCGTGTCCACGGTGATGTCGTCGCACAGGGGGCGGACTATCTCGGTGATAGCCGCGCGAATCTCGGATTCGTCGCCGGACACGCCGCGGCTATTCAGTAGCTTAAAGAGTCTTTCGGTATTTACTGCCATTGTATATTCCCCCAGTCGGCCAGAATTTCGCGCACGAAGCAGCTGAGCAGGCGTGCGCACTCGCGGGTGGTATCCAGCGACAGCGTTTCAACGGTTGTATGCATGTACTTGAGCGGCAGCTCGATCAGCACGGTGGGCACGCCCATACGCGATACCTGAGTGACCTCCGCGTCGGTGGAGGTCAGGCCGCCGCACACGCATTCCTGAACCGCAATGCCGTTTTTGCGCGCAGTCTCCATTATGCGCGCGTGCATGGCGGGGTGGATATTGGGGCCGATTGACATTACGACCTTATCCAGCGGGAAAACCTCCTGCGGCTTACAGTCGGGCATCTGGCCATGAGTCACGTCAAAGGCTATCGCCAGGTCGGGGTTAAGGCGGTAAGTCGCAGTCGTTGCGCCGCGGGAGCCTACCTCCTCCTGGCCTGCGGCCACGAAGCATACCTCACCCTTCAAATCTACGTCCTTAAGCTGCTCGGCAGCCAGGCACATCGCGGCGACGCACGCGCGGTCGTCCATCGTCTTGGACGCGAGGCGGCCGCCCGCGAGCTCGGTCAGCGGGCCGTCGAGTGCCACGAGATCGCCGACGCGCACGGTTTGCTTAACGCGCTCGGCGCTCATGCCCATATCGATATACATATCCTTCATTTCGAGGTTCTTCTTGCGCTCGGCGGCGGTGAGCAGATGCGGCGGTTTAGCGCCGATTACGCCGGTAAGCTTGCCCTCTTTAGTATAAACGCGCACCTTAGACCCGGGCAGTATGCGGGGGTCAACGCCGCCCATCCGGGTAAATCGCAGCGCGCCGTCATCCAAAATCTCGGTCACGATAAGTCCGATCTCGTCCAGATGCGCGGTAGCCATAATGCGCGGCCCGCCCGCCTTGCCCATATAAGCAGTGGCGTTCCCGATAGCATCGGTATCGGTCTTAAGCCCGATCTTCTCCATCTCGCGGCAGAATATAGCAGCCACGTCGCCCTCATACCCGGGCAAACCGCGCGCCTGCGTCATCTCGCCAATGAGCTTCTTAAGATCCAAATCCATCCCTCCTCAGTCTCCATTTCCTTGCTTATATATTATACCACATCGGTTCGGGGTTTGAGTAGTGCGGGGGGCGTTATTTATAACGGGCGAGAGTTGGGCGATTGGAGGGGACGTGTACTTTCTTTTCAGAGAAACGGAATAACCAAAGAAAAGCCGGTTGCCTTCGGCCTGTTCTCCCGATATGTTGCTTGAGTGTGTCTCAAGTGGAAGAATTCACAAGTTCGAGTGGATTTTTCGTCAGTTCAAGGAATAAATCCGAAGGCTTAGCAGCGCTAAGTCGAGCCTTGTGACGCAGAAATGGCGCAGCGACGCCCGAAATTGCGTACTCAGGAATTTTTGAGACGCACTCTAAGAGTCAGCCGATAAAAAAACTTAAAACAGTAACCGCAAGCCGCCTCGCGCATAAAGGAAACCGCGCCCCAAATGTCGAATATTATATATAACCATTCGTGAGAAAGACAAAATCGATTTTTCTTTGGTTCTTTCGCTTTTCTAAAAAGAAAGAACACGTTCCCCCACGTCCCCCTAAACACTCTAATCGGAGGTCAGTATGCTGAAAGATACGCAAAAGATGCCGGAAATTGATAGTAATGAATTGAAGTCGCTGCGGGAGACGCAGAACGCCCGGCTGGCAATGCTGCAGCAGCAGTTAAGGCAGGCTAAGATACCCGTCGTCGTTATGTTTGAGGGCTGGAATGCCGCCGGAAAGGGCGTTATGATCAGCGAGCTCATTCGCTCGCTCGACCCGCGCGGGTTCAAGGTGTTTACGCTCGATTGCGATGACTCTGCCGAGGAACGCTTCCCTTATATGCATCGGTATTGGAAAACCGTGCCGCTTTACGGGAATATCGCCGTGCTCGACGGCGGATGGTACCGCGGCGTCGCCGACCCGCAGACTAAGCCCCGCGGCGGCGCGCTTAAACGGCGGTTTACGCAGATACTCGACTTTGAAAAGCAGCTCGCCGACGATGGATATGTGCTGCTTAAATTCTTCCTGCATATCGGTAAAAAGGGGCAAAAGCATCGCTTCGACGATCTGGAGGAGCGCGCCGATACGCGCTGGCGCGTTACCCGCGATGACCTTAAACAAAACCGCGACTATGATGAGTGGCTCGAATCTTATGATGAAATGCTCAAAATCACCGATAAGCCCGGCGCGCGCTGGCACGTAATACGCTCCGGCGATCGTAAACAGGCCGCAAGCCAGGTCTATGCTGAGGTGATAAGCGCGCTTGAGTCTGCGCTCGCCGCTAAGCAGCAGCCCGCACAGGCCGCCTCGCCCGCCCCGCTCAGTCCCGGCGAGTTCGAGACGCTGCCTACTCCCCGCCTTAACGAAATCGACCTCAATTGCTCAGTCGATGAAAAACAGTACCGCACGGAACTAAAGGAGCTGCAAAAGCGCCTGTCCGAACTCCACGGCGAGCTGTACCAGCGCCGCGTGCCGCTCGTGCTGGGCTTTGAGGGCTGGGACGCTGCGGGCAAGGGCGGCGCGATTAAACGCCTGACCCGCGCGCTCGACCCGCGCGGCTTCGAGGTCGTGCCTACCGCCGCGCCCACTCCCGACGAACTGCACCACCAGTACCTGTGGCGCTTCTGGCGCGATATGCCTAAGGACGGCCATATCGCCATATTCGACCGCACATGGTACGGCCGCGTGATGGTCGAAAGAATAGAGGGCTTCGCAACCGACGAGCAGTGGCGGCGCGCCTATGCCGAAATCAACCAGTTCGAGCGCAGCCTGACCGACTGGGGCGCGATTGTGATTAAGTTCTGGCTCCAGATAGATTCCGATGAACAGCTCGCCCGCTTCGCCGACCGCCAGAACACCCCCGAAAAGCAATGGAAAATCACCGACGAGGACTGGCGCAACCGCGATAAGTGGCCGCAGTACGAAACCGCCGTAAACGAAATGCTGTGGCTGACCAACACAAAGCACGCGCCCTGGGTCATCGTCGAATCCAACGATAAGCGCTATGCCCGCCTTAAAGTGCTGAGGACTGTGATTGAAGCCATCGAAAATCGCCTGTAAGCGGGACGGCCGCGACCCGCCCGGCCATAAACGTACCTGAACTTGTGAACAATTTCTGTCAAAGCAGTGAACAGGCAGGAAAAACGCCCGTCGAGGTCGAATGTAAATAACATAAGCAAAGGCGAGGAGGGGTTACCCAAATGGAAATGCCGGATTTATTAAAAGTGTCCAAGCTTACCCCGGGGACGGCGCGTCGCAGCGTGCGATGATCGCGTAAGGACGCGCCTTGACTCAACAAAAAATGCGCGCCCGCCGCGCGCGGGCCGGGTCAGGAGATGCAAATTATGCGTATTACAATAAGCGGAAAAAACTTCAATGTCAGTGAAAAGGTAGAAGAAAGACTAACCCGTAAGCTCAATAAGATGGACAGGTACTTCGGCAGCGAGGTTGAGGCGCAGGCCCGACTGTCGCTGGAAAAAAACAACCGCAACATATGCGAGGTAACGATACCGATAGAGGGCGGCATAGTCCGCGCCGAGGAATCCGCCGAGGATATGTTTAAGGCAATAGACAGGTGCCTGGAAAAACTGGAGCGCCAGATTCGCAAGTACCGCACAAAGCTGGAAAAGCGCCTGAAGGACGGCGCGTTCGCGGCCGCGCCCGAGTACTTCACCGAGACCGAGGGCGACGAGGAAATCGACGAAAAGGAGCTGGTGCGCACCAAGACGTTCCCGGTGCGCCCGATGGCGGTCGAGGACGCGATTGCGCAGATGCAGCTGCTGGGTCACAGCTTCTTCGTGTTCAAGAACCTAGACACGGACAGCGTGTGCGTGGTGTATGTGCGCCACGATGGAAATTACGGTCTGCTTCAGCCGGAATATGCTTAAAAGGATTGGGTTCGCGCCATGGGGGGCGGCTAAGTTTGTATATACGAGCTTTTTCTCGATTGCATTTATAGCTTTTTGTTCAGACTGATCTGTTCCTTTCTCGGTGTGCATTGCTTATGTCAACGCATGATAAAACGTTTCAATTATAGCTTTCAAACTGGAAATTGACGCATACCAAAAACATATGTTATAATACGACTTGAGCCTTTGAAACTACCTTTCAAGGCTCCTAACAGCAGGAAGGAATAAGATGGCGCTTGGCTTTTAACCTCCGAGGCTCTACAAAAGCGTAGGGGGTGGTGTCGTGTCAGACTTTGAAATGATTTCATTGTTCTGCATGATCATCTCGATTGTGCTGGTTGCGATCGATCTCGGTCACAACATGAACAACCACAAGAAGTAAAAGTAAAGCCGCCATCCATCGCAATTGGCTGGCGGCAGGTACCTCATACCTTTGCGGAGGGGCGAAGCCGTAGCATAAGCGTCATCCCTTCCTGCTATTAGTATATCATAGAGTCTCAAACATGTCAACTTATCATGAATAATCACAGGAAGTAAAAGTAAAGCCGCCATCCATCGCAACTGGCTGGCGGCAGGTACCCTTTTCCCAAGCGGAGGGGCGAAGCCGGCTCAAAAGCGTCATCCCTTCCTGCTATTAGTATATCATAGAGTTTCAAACATGTCAACTTGCACTGTATATCATGCTTTACCCCAAATGTCAACGCAACACAAAGCACGGCGCGCAGTTTCGCCGAACCGCGCGCCGCTTTATATACTTAGCCGGGCTTCACACATCAGCCATGCACATTCGTGGATGCCTCCCCCACGCGCGCGGGCTTGGCGGCCGGTATCGCGCCCGACAGGTGCAGCGCCAGCTTGGCGCACGCCGGGCCTATCATCTCGTACAGCACGGACGAAGACAGTATTATCACAGTCAGCATATCGCCGTATTCCGCCGGCAGCAGTCGGCTGCCCAGCACCGCCAGTCCGATCGACACGCCCGCCTGCGGTATCAGCGCCAGCCCCAGATACTTGCGCACCGGTCGGTCCATGCGCGCCAGCGACGCGCCCGTGTATGCGCCCGTGTACTTGCCCAGGATGCGCGCCGCGAAGTACACCACGCCCGCAAGTCCCGCCGTCTTGAGCGCGCTCAGATCCAGCCTCATGCCCGAAAGCACAAAGAACAGTATCGTGATAGGCGGGGTAAACTTGCCCAACTGCTTAAACAGCGACTTCTCGCCGCCCATGTTCATATAGCACGCGCCCATAGCCATAGCGCCCAGCATGGGCGATACGTCCAGCGCCGCACTAACGCCTGCCTCCAGGAACAGAAACGCACATGCCAATGCCAGCCGATGCTCCTTGGAGCGCGCAGGCGTGAGCAGCTTGACCATAACAAAGCCCAGCAGCGCGCCGAACGCCAACATACCGACGTTATACACGACCGGCAGCACCGTATCCATCACGCTTACGCCCTCGCTGCTGCCGCTGACGACCGCCGCGCATATCGAAAACGCAATCAGCGCCACCGCGTCGTCCAGCGCCGCCACCTGCATCAGCGTATCCACGAACACGCCCTTGGCCTTGTACTGCCTGATAGTCATTATGCTCGACGCGGGCGCGGTCGCCGAACCGATTGCGCCCAGCAGCAGGCAGAACTGGAACGGCAGTCCCATCAGCATCATCGCCGCGCACGCAAACGCGCCGCCCAGCAGCGCCTCGCACAGCGTGAGCACTATAACGCCCATGCCCTGCTTTTTCAGCGACGACAGTTTAAGGTACTTGCCCACGCTGAACGCGATAAACGTGAGCGCCGCGTCGGTAACAAAGTCCATGCCGCCGATTATATCCGCGGGTATTAGCCTGAGCACACTCGGCCCTATGAGCACGCCGGATATTATATACCCGGTCACGTTAGGCAGCCTCAGCAGCTTGGTTATGCGCGTAAGCGCAAACGCGGCCAGCCAGATAAGACTAAGCGTAATAAGTATCGCCGCAACAGCGTTAGCTTGATAAATGGATTCCAACATGGTACTGCCTCCATATCCGAAAGCATAATAGTGTGCTTGATTTTAGCGCAGTTTCGGAGTAAAATCAATATAAATTCTCTTTTGAGCCGATAAATCAAATTTATAATACCGCATAAAACGCAAGGAGAAGTCCGATTATGATAGACAATAAGCTCAAGACCCTGCTCGCGGTGGTGCAGTACGGCGGATACAGCCGTGCCGCCGCCGCGCTCAATCTGACCCAGCCCGCCGTCAGCTATCACATAAAACAGCTGGAGGAGGAACTGGGTATCACCATATTCTATGGCTACAAGCGCGCTCCGGTGCTTACACCCGAGGGCGAGGTGCTGGTCAAGTACGCCCGCCGCCTGATGAACATATCCGAAAACGCGATACGCGCCCTGGACGACTGCCACCGCTCGATACGGCACTTCAATGTAGGCATAACGCCTACCGTGGGCGAATCGCTGGTTTCGCGCGTATTCGCGCAATACTGCTCCGAGCACTCGCACGCTTATATAAGTATTGTTGCAGATGATATAGAAAAGATTTATGATAAACTGCTCAACTATGAGCTGGACTGGGCGATAGTGGACGGCGCGATACCCGAAAGGCGGTTGAGGACGATACTGCTGGACACCGACTATCTGTCGCTTATAGTCGCGCCCGAGCACGAATTTGTGCATCGGCGCAGCGTGTCGCTGGACATGCTAAAGAGCGAGCGCATGATACTGCGCAGCGAAAATGCGGGCACGCGGCGCATGTTTGAGTCGGTTCTGACGCGCCGGGGCATGAACCTGCGCGACTTTTCGGTGGTGCTGGAGACGGACAACATCGCGGTCATACGCGACCTGGTGATGAAGAACATGGGCGTAAGCATAATGGCGCATTCCGCCTATCGCGAGGACGAGGCGGCGGGGCGGCTGGTCAGCGTGCCCATCGACGGCGTGCAGATGCCGCGCAGCATACAGATAGTGTACCGCGAGGACTTTGAACACGCCGAGGTATTTTCGGACGTAAGGCGCATATACGCGATGTACGACGCGTAAGCGCCATATCGCCACACAATTGTGCCTGCGCCGCCCTTGACGCGGCGGGGGTTAAGGTGCTACACTTTACCCGAACAATATATGGAAATGTGGAGGCAGGAACCATGCCTTTGAAAGCTGATAAGTTATATGTAGTAGTGCCGTGCTACAACGAGGAAGCCGTGCTGCCCGAGACGACGCGGCGGCTGGGCGAGAAGCTGCACGCGATGATGGCGGCGGGGTCGATAAGCGCGGACAGCCGCGTGCTGTTTGTGGACGACGGCTCGCGCGACCGGACTTGGGAGCTGATCGAGCAGGCGCACGCCCAGGACGAGCTGTTCACGGGCGCAAAGCTCAGCCGCAACCGCGGGCACCAGAACGCGCTGCTGGCGGGGCTGATGACGGCCAAGGACTGTGCGGACATGGTAATATCGATGGACGCGGACTTACAGGACGACATAAACGCGATGGACAAGTTTGTGGAGGAATATTACGCGGGTCACGACATCGTATACGGCGTGCGTTCCTCGCGCGCGACCGACACTGCGTTCAAGCGTCTGACCGGCGAAGGCTTTTACAAGGTGATGCGCAAGCTGGGCGTTGAGATAGTCAACAACCACGCCGAGTACCGCCTGATGAGCCGGCGCGCGCTGGAGGCGCTGAGCAAGTACGACGAGCGGAATCTGTTTCTGCGCGGCATAGTGCCACTGCTAGGCTATCCGGCGGCGATAGTGCCCTACGAACGCGCCGAGCGGTTTGCGGGCGAAACGAAGTATCCGCTGAAGAAGATGCTTTCGTTTGCTATCGAGGGCATAACGTCGTTTAGCGTAAAGCCGCTGACGTTCATTACGTGGCTGGGCATACTGATAATGGCGATAAGCGCGCTCACAATGATAATCAACGCGATAGCGGGCGGCGGGCTATCGCTGGTTGCGTGTTCGATCTGGCTGATGGGCGGCATACAGCTGCTCTGCACGGGCGTTTTAGGCGAGTACATCGGCAAGATTTACTCCGAAGTGAAGCGTCGGCCGCGCTACTTTATAGAAAAATATACGGATGAAGCTCCTAAAAAGTGACTTAACCTGTTAAAACTTTGAGCTTATGCGGTTGAATATGAAGATTATGCGTGACAGAAGCGTTCAGGCATGATACAATAAATGCGTATGGCCGTTTCAGCCATGCGCATTTTAGGATATATGACTGGCGGGTTTCGGCTGGTTTAGGCAGGCACTTACCCGTCATATGTATATAAGCAGAAGGAGGGAGCGCCATGACCGATCCGTTCAGCGAACTGGACGTGCTACCGGGCGCCGCGCCATGCGAGATCAGGGCCGCGTACCGCGCTCAGGCACGCAAATGGCATCCCGATAAATTCCCTGAAGGCCCCGAGCGCGCCGAAGCGGAGGCGCGCATGATACGCCTTAACCGTGCCTACGAGGAGGCGATGGGCCGCGCACCGAGCCGTGCGGCCCAATCCGCCCCCGCGTCAGCCACACCCACTCCCGACGCGGGCGACGATCTGCTCCGCGACGTTCGCTCGCTGATGGCGATGGGCCAGCTCGACCACGCGCGCCGCGCGCTTATGCGCGCGCAGGGCCGGGGCGCAGAATGGAACTATCTCTTCGGCGCAATCCTGATGCGCCGCGGCGAATACGAAAAGGCCGCCGTCTACTTCGGCGTCTCCACCCGCATGTCCCCCGACTGCCCGCAGTACCGCGCCGCCCTCCGCAGCGCCGAAGCCCTCCGCGACCGCTCCCGCAAACCCGCGTGGCAGCACGGCTTGGCTCAACTAGCCAATGCTCTTAAACGGAACAGGCCCGCAGCGAGGTCGTTTGCTAAGTGACGAGGGGGACGATGGGGTACGTGTTCTTTCTTTTCGGAAGAAAAGAAAGAACCAAAGAAAAGTCTGATTGGCTGTTCTCCCGCGTGTGTATCTTAGTTCAGACGTTTTTAGGGAGCTATATACGGGAAGCTACATTGCTTTCTTGCGCTGCTTGACTCGCCCAGAGCCAGCGGCGTTTTTTATCGCCAAAGTTTATGGCTCACGCAAGCTATAATCTTAGCAGTTTCGGGATTCCGCGAATGTTCTTTTCTTGTTTAGGC
>USEE01000019.1 GCA_900553645.1 uncultured Eubacteriales bacterium | reverse complement strand
GACGAAAAATCCACTTGGGTCTGCGGATTGTCCCGCTTGAGACACACTCTAGCGCTGCTAAGTGTTTGGATTTCTGAACTAAGGCGCAATCCGCTTGTGGCATACTCTGGCCTTACCATAAAAAGAGCGGGCATGTTCTTTCGTTTTAAGCACTGAAAGAACATGCCCGCTTCGTTTCTCCTATGCCCAATCATCAAACAAATCGTCGTTCTTCTTTTCCTCAGCCGGGTCTGCCTTTATCTCGCTCAACTCACAGAAATTGTTTTCCGGTTCGTCGCCGTGTATGCGCTCCACGCGGGTGCAGCCGCATTTGCGCAGCAGCTCCAATTGATCGTGCGTCAGACTGCCCGCCGCGTATATTTGCGTGTCGAAGGACGTGGTCAGCTGGCCTAGGCTCGTCAGCAGCCGTCGGTCGCGCTCGTCGGCGCACGCACGCTCCGTGAAGTCGTGCGACAGCCTGATTGCGTCCACAGTCATGTCTCCGAATATGCGCAGCGACGTTGCGCCGCTGCCAAAGTCGCTTACGCATACGCGCACGCCGTCCGTGCGCAGCTGCTCGATCAGGTTGGCTATAAGCCCGTCATCGCCTACAAACATCGACTCGCTCAGCAATACTTCGAGCCGCGCGCCGGTTATGCCGTACTGCTTCATTATCTGGCGCGAGCGCGGTATGAACATGCCGTCGATCAGCGTCTCGCGCGACATGCCTATCAGCACGCGCCCATTGACGCGCCCGGCCTCAGCCTCGGAAGCCAGATCCGCGCATACGCGCTCCAGCACAAACATGTTCAGCGGCCGGGTCATCGAATTGCGCGTCAGCAGCGGCATGTACTCACTCGGCGTAAGCACCGAGCCGTCCGGCTGCCGCCAAAGCGCTATCGCCTCAGCACCGCGTATCTCCATCGTCACGATGTCGCGCACCGGCACGTAGCGCACCTCAAATTCGTTATTCGTCAGGGCAGTCTGCGCGCGGCCCAGCAGCGTCGCGTCGCGCAATTGCTTCTGATGCAGCGCATCGTCGTACAGCCCGACCAGATCGCCCTTGCGCGCAACGCGCCGCATGGCCTCGCTCGCGCGCTCGATCATCTGGCCCACATCGTGGTCGGACTCCTCCGCAACATATATACCGTAGTGCATACGCACCCGCATCGGGCACAGCGTCATCAAATGCGAATTGAGCGCCTTTATGCGCAAAAGCACATCCGCAGTGTCAGTAAAGCGCATGAACAGGACAAACTGGCCGCCGTCCATGCGCGCGCAGGTCTCGCCCGACTCGCATTCGGCATTCAGCGTGCGCGCGATGTCCTCCAGTATGCGCCGCCCCGCGTCGTATCCGTAGCGCGCGCCGAACACCTCCTGCACATCCGTGTTCATTACTATCAGCGCGTACTTCTGCGCGTTGGCGCGCGAGATTATCGTGCGCACCGCCCCCGCAAAGCCCAGCATGTTGCTGATGCCGGTCAGGCGATCCACGCCCGCCTCGCGCACCATGTTCTCGCTGCCGCGCGCGCGCCTCAGCATACGGTACGACACCATGCCTATCAGCGTCATAAGAACCGCCAGCGCGCCAGCCAGCGCACATACGCCCGCGCGTATCTCGCCGTCCCATACGTCGCCCGCGGGCGTAAGCTCGGCCAGCAGCCAGCCGTTAAAGCCCAATTGCGCCGTGGTCAGCGTGTAGTCGCCATAAAGCTTGGTTGAGTAGTTGTCGCGCGCCGACTGGAACAGCAGTCGCCTGAACGCGTCCGCGTTATCCTCGGTACGCTCGGTCATCGTGGGCGATATGTATATGAAGCGCCCCACCTGATCGGCTACGCATATGCTGCGCGAGGACATGTCGCCCATTATCGCCGAGACGAACCTGTCCATTTCGATCACCGCGTACAATATGCCCGGCACGCGGCCGCCGATGGGCATATTGACTGCGCATACGATCACGCTTGCGCCGTCATATGCGTCGATAAACGCCGGTGACAAAAGGCCGTATGTGCCCGTGTGCTGCCGGATGGTCGCCTGTATCTGTACGTCGGCTTCATCAAGCGGGCGCGGCTCGCCCTCGGTCGTGTATATCATGTCGTTGGGCGCGATTATGCCCATGCGCCGGTAGTAGCCGCCCCGTGCGGCCTTCTGATTCTGAAGTATGGATATGTATCCGTTGTAAGTAAATTCACCCGTCTCAGCCAGCATTTCGCTGATAGCGTCCAGCCGTGCAATCTCGCCGTTGACGCGCTCGTCCATGACCTGCGCCTCTTTCGCAAGTCCATCGCGCAGCAGCACGCCCATGTCCGCGTTGGCCAGATATGCTATGCGCGCCATCAGTCCCACTATTATCGCCAGCAGCACGATCATGCACAGCGTAGTCGTATGCCCGCGCAGCAGATTCCGTTTGCCACTGTCGCCGCGCGCCGCGCCGCCATTTGCCTTAGCCATGTGATATTCCTCCAATAGATGCGCGCCGCGCCTTAGGACTATGCGGCGACTTTGTATATTGAGGCACAAATATGAACACCGCGTAAAACACATGGATTCTATTGTCTAAATTATATCGCATCTATACATGAAGTGTCAACTAAAACGGCGGGGTTTGCGAATCGCTTTAGGCAAAAGCAGGCTTTTTGGTGCTTTTGCCTGTAAAACAGGGCACGGCAATGCTTTATGGCAGCGCGGTTGACAAACTTATCCGGCGGGGTTATGATATGTGCGGTGAATAATTATAAGGCGGCGTGCTGCCGCCCTCTGGAGCGATGTATATATGGATGCGTCAAAGTATAAACGCCGCGCATGGTTGGAGGTCGATCTGGACGCGCTCGACCGCAACGTGCGCAAGTGCCGCCAGATAATCGGCGATAAATGCGCGCTGACGGCGGTGGTAAAGTCCAACGCATACGGCCTGGGCGCGGAGGTAATCGCGCGCGAGCTGGTTAAGGCGGGCGCGGACGTGCTGGCCGTGGCCTGCCTGAGCGAGGCAAAGCGTCTGCGCCGCATACTGCCGGACGCCGAGATAATGATACTGGGCGACACGCCGCTTGACGACATGTCCGACGCGGCGCGCCTTAACCTGATATGCACGATATGGACGGAAAGACAGGCGGTTAAGGCGGCCGAGTGCGGCCTGCGCGTTCACGCCAAGCTGGATACCGGCTTCCACCGGCTGGGCTTTGACTGCCGCGAGGAAAAACTTCCCGAAATCGCGCGCATACTGGGCATGAAGGGGCTAAAGCTGGAGGGCGTGTATTCACATCTGGCCCTGGTCAACCATGACGAGGATATGAAGCAGTTCGCGCTGTTCGACGCGGCGGTCGAATACTTGCGCGCGCACGGCATATCGCCGCGCTATGCCCACATCGACGACAGCATAGGCATGGTGCGCTATCCCGAGCATCAGCGAGACATGGTGCGCGTGGGCGCGTTTCTGTACGGCGTGTGGCCATCGCGCTATGACGACCCGATAACTAAGGAGCCGGTGATTGCCACGCTGAAGGCGCGCGTCACGCACCTGAGCCATCTCGAAATCGGCGAGGGCGCGGGCTATGACTTCCTACTCAGAGCCGAACGCCCCAGTACGCTGGCCACGATCTGCGCCGGGTACGGCGACGGCTATGCGCGCGCGGCCAGCAAGTATAACGGCGAAGTGTCGATACGCGCAAGCCGCTGCAAACTGGCGGGACTGGCGTGCATGGATCAGATGATGGCCGATGTGACCGATGTTAAGGGCGTAAGCGTGGGCGACGAGGTAACGCTGTTCGGCGGGCGCGAGGTGCCCATAATGGAGTACGCCGACTGGTCGGACACCAACCGCAACGAGGCCATATCGCGCGTGACGGCGCGCGTGCCCAGGCTGTACATGCGCGGCGGCGAAGTGGTCGAAGTGCTGGACTATATGGAATAGGCAGTTCAGGTGCGCTGTGCGGCTGAAAATCGCGTTGCCTGAGCGAGCATGGACTTCTTAACAGAATGCGCGTTTCAGACTGCGGCGCTGACTGCCTTAAAATAAAACAGGCAAGGAGCGGGTAAATATGATAAACGACGAACTGCGCGCGCGGGCACAGGCGCTTGCGCCCGAGCTGATAAAGACTCGCAGACACATACACATGCATCCCGAGCTGGGCGACGAGGAATATGAAACCCAGAAGTTCATAATAAGCAAACTGGACGAGTACGGCATAGAGCATCACGAATACCCAAACTATACCGCGGTCGTAGGCATAATCCGCGGCGGCAGGCCCGGCAAGACAGTGGGTCTGCGCGCAGACATAGACGCGCTGCCGCTGACCGAGCAGCCCGGCCGCGAGTACGGCTCCTGCACGCCCGGCAAGATGCACGCCTGCGGCCACGACGCGCACACGACGATACTGCTGGGCGCGGGCAAGCTGCTTAATGAAATGCGCTCGGAACTCAAGGGCAACGTGAAGCTGTTCTTCCAGCCCGCCGAGGAAACCGACGGCGGCGCGGAGAAGATGATAAAGCTGGGCTGTATGGAGAACCCGCATGTGGATTACGTGCTGGGCCTGCACGTAATGCCCTACATGCCGGTGGGCGATGTGGAGACGCGTTACGGCGCGCTGAACGGCGCCAGCGACGAGATAAACATAACCGTCTATGGCAAAAAGTCGCACGGCGCGCGCCCCAATCTGGGCGTGGACGCGATAGCCATCGCCGCGCAGATAATTACCGCCCTGCAGCAGCAGGTCAGCCGCCGCACGTCGCCGCTGGACAGCACCGTGGTATCGATAGGCATGATAAGCGGCGGCACCGCAGGCAACATAGTGTGCGACGAGGTGCACATGAACGGCACGCTGCGCACGATAAGCCCCGAAACCCGCGAGCAGATGCGCACCGAGATAGTGCGCGTAAGCGAAGGCATAGCCGCGGCGATGGGCGGCCGCGCCGAGTGCGCTATGCGTCCCAGCTATTGCGCGCTGATAAACGACAAGGACGCGGTCGACCGCACGCTGAAACTTCTGCGCAGCGTGCTGGGCGAGGAGCATGTGCATATTAAGGACGCGCCCTCGCTGGGCGTGGAGGACTTTTCGTATTTCTGCCGGGAGCGTCCGGGCGCGTTCTATCACATAGGCATGGCTCCCAGCGCCGAGGCCGCCAAGACCTGGCCCGAGCTGCATACCAGCGAAATGGATATAGACGAGCGCGTGCTGCCGCTGGGCGCGGAGCTTCAGACGCGGCTGGTGCTGGATTACCTTAACGGGCAGGACTGACAGAGCCTTGCCAAGCCGCATATATAGATCGCCGCCGCATGGCAAGCGCAGGCTTCCATGCGGCGGCGATGCTGTTTAAACGCATTTGTTGTTTAATGAGCCGAGCTTACTGCCCCATTACCCGTGATATAAGGTGGGCGTTGAAGCGGTCGTATTCGGCCGGGGTTATGGCGCGCGGCCAGCTCATTATTTTGAGCTCATGCCCGCTAAAGCCCTCGCGGTACGCCGGGTGGACGTGCGCGTATGGGTTTTCCTTAAACCCGCAGCGCTCGTAAAAGCCATTGCGCCGTATCGATATTTCGTCAACTGGCGGGTCTATCTCCAGTATGACCAGGCCGCACTGCGCGCACAGCGCCTCCAGCGCGCGCTGGCCATACCTGCGCCCGCGCAGGTTCGGCTCAATGCAGAAGTGTTCCACATACGCAAACAGGTCCGTGCGCCAGTAAAGCATGTCGCCCACGAACGTGCCGCCGTCGAATATCACGTCGAAGTGGTATTCCGGGTGGCTCATTATCAGGCGCTGCGACTCGGGCAGGCGCTGCTCATGCAGCGGGAAGCTGATTTCGTATAGCTGCATCGCGCGCGCAAACGCAGGGTCGGTTGTCTTGGTTAACCGTCTGAAAGTCAGATCGGACCACATGCGCTTATACCAACGCGCTTTCCAGCGCAGTCAGCTTGCACTCGGTCGCGTTCAGCTCATACTCGATGCCCATCGGCAGCGTGAGCTTGTGCGGGCCGTGACCCGCGCACAGGCCGCTCATCACGGGCTTGCCGCAGGGCAGAACTATGTCGCGCAGTATCTCGTCCAGCGTGAAGCTGAAATTCTCGTACTCCATGGTGCAATTGGTGAAGTCGCCCAGCACTATGCCCGCGCAGTCGTCGAACTTGCCCGCCAGGCGCAGGTGGTTAAGCATACCGTCCAGCCGGTAGGTGCGCTCGCCCACGTCCTCTAAAAACAGTATCTTGCCGCGGCAGTCCACTTCGTAGGGCGTGCCCAGCGTTTCCTCGACCAGCGACAGATTGCCGCCCACCATCGGGGCGCGCACCTGACCCGCGTTTAGGCAGTTAAGCTTCTGACACGCACAGTTGCGCATCTCGCCCAGAGGTTCGGTCGAGGATATTGCCTTCAAAAAGTGCGCCTTGGAATACTCGTCGAAGTCGCCGTTCGACATGCAGGACGAGGGCATAGGGCCGTGGAACGTGACAAGATCCGCGCACTTGCCGTAAGCCAGCAGCAGCGCGGTTATGTCGCTGTAGCCCAGGAACAGCTTGGGGTGTTTTTTTGCCGCGTCGAAGTCCAGCCGGTCGAGTATGCGCGGCGTGCCGTAGCCGCCCTTGGTGCAGATTATAGCGTCCACCTCGTCGTCCATGAACATGTCGTTGAGGTCTTTTGCGCGCAGCTCGTCCGTGCCCGACAGATACCCGTAACGCGCGCCCGCGCTTGCGCCCACCTTTACATTGTACCCGAAGTCCTTGAGTACCTTTATGGCGCGCTCCAGTCCGTCTTCGGTGCGTATCGCGCCCGAAGGCCCCACCAGTCCCAGCGTGTCGCCGGGCTTGACTGCCTTTGGCTTATTCATATGTACATCCTCCCAATCGCTTACAGTATGTAGAACAGAGTGCGCAGCACTTCGTACCAGTCGTTGGTATGGAAGCAGACAATATTGGTGCTTGTGCGGGTAACGCCCGGATAGAAGCTGCCCTTAAACGCGTTAATGTGCTCCTTAAAGCAAATCTCTATGTCGAACTTGTCGGGCAGGGGCAGTACCAGCTTGCTTATATCCTTGTCCAGCGCGCGCTTGGCGGCATCCTCGATGCGCTTGACGGCCAGCTTGGGGCTGATGGACACGCTGCCGCCGCCTATGCCGTGGCTGACCGCGACTGTCTCCATGCCCGGATTCTTCTTCGCGGCCCAATTGCACAGACCCTCATCGCCCGTGACCATCAGCGACGGCACGCCGTTATACGACGCGCTGAGCATGTTTATGTACAGCTCGGACGCCTTTTCGCCGTTTATGAGCACATAGTTGTTTTTAAGGTTCATCGTGTGGGACAGGGGATTTGTGTCCATGCCCGCGCCCGAATGATACCCGGTGAAGAACGCGCCCGCAAAGCTTTTGTCTATGCCCGCCATCATTATGTACGGGTCGCGCGTCCAGCCGCGCAGAATTTTGACTTCCTCGGGCAGTACGGTGGGGTCGATGTTGCGCGCGTAGTCGTGCGCGTCCTTGACCAGCACATCGTCCGCGCCGCCTGCCAGCGCGCCCCGGCACGCCGCCGCGACCTCACGCGACATCTGCTCGCGGAAGTAATCACCCACGCGCTCGTTCAGCTCGGTTTCCTTCCAATCGACTATACCGGCGGTGCCCTCAATATCGGAGCTTATAAATATTTTCATTTGGTTTAGTCCTCCAGATTGCATGGTTGTTTTGCCCGGCCGCATTTGCTTTGTCTGAGGCATAAATCGCGGCTAAGGCTGCTATTGATCGTCAATAACCTGCACGTTTTCGCGTCCGAACGCGTCGTATATCGGGCCAAGATCGCCCGCCTGAGCGCGCGGCGGCTCGACCGCCTGAATCATGGCCTTGTAATGCACCTCGCGCCCGAAGCAGTCGGTCAAAAAGCCGCTCATGCGGTCGGCGTTTTTCGGCTGGTTCATTATGTCCGCGAACGCCGCCGCCGCCGGTGCGAACTCCGCGATCACGTCGTCGCCGCGCACCTGGCGGAACTCGCCGCGCCGCGCTATCGCGAATATGTCCATCGCGCTTTTTTTAACCATGTCCATCGCGGCCTTGTACTTGGCCGCGTCGTCGCCGTTTACCGGCGCGGGCTTGGGCCTGGGCTGTGCGGCGGGTGCGGACTTGGCCGCGCGCGCAGGCTTGTCCGCAGGCGCGGCGACTGCGCCTGACGCAATCTGCTTCTCCAATTGGTCAAGCCGCGTCAATAGTCCGCTTATGTCCTCCACCTTGCCCCGGCGGCACACGCGCGTTATCGCCATCTCCAGCAGCACACGCCCGTGACTGACATACCGCGAATCGCGCTCCGCGTCCAGGAATATGTCCATCACGCTCATCAGCCGTTCGGGCGAGGCCTTGCCGGCCTGCTCACTCATGCGCTGTGCGTCCTCGCCCGTGATTTCGAGCAGGTTCGCCGCGTCGTCGCCCACGATCTGCACCATCATGAGCGCCCTTAAATGCGCAATGATCTCGCGCAGAAATACCTGCACGTCGCGCCCCTCGCGCATCAGCCGGTCGGTAAGCTCCAGCGCGCCCGCCGCGTTTTCCTCAAGCAGCGCGTCCGCAAACTCGAACATAAACGCGCGCCCGCTGGTGCCGAGCACCTGACTGACCACGCCCTCGTCCACGCTGCCCTGAGCATAGCTTATGCACATGTCCAGTATGCTCAGCGCGTCGCGCATACCGCCCTCAGCCGCCAGAGCGATCTGCTCTAGCGCCTCGGGCGCAGCCGAAATGTTCATCGTGTCCAGTATGTGACGCAGGTGCTCCACAATCACCTCGGCGCGTATGCGGTGGAAGTCGAACCGCTGACAGCGCGACAATATCGTCGCGGGCAGTTTCTGCGGCTCTGTCGTGGCCAGTATGAACACCGCGTGTGCGGGCGGCTCCTCCAGCGTCTTTAGAAGCGCGTTGAACGCGCCCGCGCTTAACATATGCACCTCGTCGATTATGTACACGCGATACTTGCCTATCGCGGGTGGATACATGATTTTGTCGCGCAGGTCGCGGATTTCGTCCACGCCGTTGTTGGACGCGGCATCGATTTCCAATACGTCCATGGACGCGCCCGTCTGTTCGTCGCGGCAGGCGGCGCATTCGCCGCACGGCTCGCCGTCGTGCGGGTCAAGGCAGTTGAGCGCGCGCGCGAACGTCTTGGCCGTGGAGGTCTTGCCCGTGCCGCGGCTGCCGCAGAACAGGTATGCGTGAGATATGCGCCCGCTTTTTATCTGATTGAGCAGCGTGCGCACTATCGCCTGCTGACCCACTATGTCGGCAAAGCGCGTCGGCCGCCATGAGCGATACAGTGCCTGATACATCTGGCAATACCTCCGAAAAAAAACAGCCTTTATTGTTTATCAATATTCCCGCCCGCGTTTTAATGCGGGCGGGATAAAGCGCGTCGGTTTAGTTGCGTATGTCCTTTACCTTGTCAAGGCTGAGGAACTTGAGGAAGTCCTGAATATGCTCGTCCCAGTACTCCCACGTATGCGCGCCCGGATGCTCCTCGTAATGATAGTCGAACGGGTTGCCGGGTATGGCGGTGAAGAAGTCGCGCGTCTCGTGCGCGGATTCCAGCAGACCGTCGCTTGCGCCTATCGAGTGGAATATGCGCGGGCAGGGCAGACCTTCCTCAACGATTTTCTTTGCCGAGCCGAACACGTCCTCGACCGTGCCGTTAAGGTCATCCATGTTGGTGGTGCCGTACACCATGTTCATCATGTCGGCGCGCTCGGGGCTGAGTACCTTATGGCGGTTGATCGCGCCCGCCGAGAAGCAGCCTATCGCGCCGTATTTGTCGGGATTAGCCAGACCTATCTTCATGCAGCCCGCGCCGCCCATCGACAGACCCGCGATGAAGTTATCCTCGCGCTTGTCGGACAGCGGGAACATGCCGCGCATTATCTCGGGCAGCTCGTTGGCCACATAGTCGTAATACCTGCGGCCGCGCGCCATGATGGAGTAGCAGGACAGGCTGACCGCGGGCATGACTACCGCCAGCCCCAGCGGCGCGGCATAGCGCTCTATCGACGTGCGGCGCTGCCATATGGTCTGGTCATCGCTCATGCCGTGCAGCAGCCACAGCACCTTGTGCTTGCCTTCGGTCGCGGCGGAGTCCATGCCGATCTGGCGCGTGGCGCGCTGGGGCAGTATTACGTCGCAGGACATGCACATGCCGATCGTCTGCGAAAAGAAACCTACGTGAATCAGTGCCATATGCTTATCCTCCTTACAGCTTTATCGGCAGCCAGTCCAGCACGGTCTGTATCTTTGCATCCCAGTACTTCCACTGGTGGTCGCCCGGGCTCTCCTCATACGTGAGGTCGTAGCCCAGCGCGCGCAGATGGTCGCGCATACGCAGGTTGGACTGGTACAGGAAGTCCTCCGTGCCGCACCACATGTATATCTTGGGCATCATTTCAGGGCGCTTTGCCAGCCGCTCGGCAACCGCGAACAGGTCGTTGTCGCTGCCCTTTACCTTGTCCGCCGGCCCGAATATGTCGAAAAACAGCCCATCGTTGCCCTTGATGGCATCATTGGACGCGATCTCCACCGCGTCCACGCCGCCCGACAGCGACGCGACCGCGCTGAACGTCTCGGGCGCGAGCAGGCCGCACTTGAGCGCGCCGTAGCCGCCCATCGACAGACCAGCGGCGAACGTGTCCTCGCGCCTGTCCGACATATAGGGGAAGAAGGAGCGGCATATCGCGGGCAGTTCCTGCGACAGGAACGTCCACCACTTAAAGCCTATGTGCATATCGGTGTACCAGCCCAGCTGCGTGGTGGGCATTACGACGGCGATGCCGTGCTCGGACGCATAGCGTTCAATCGACGTGCGGCGCTGCCATATGGTCTGGTCGTCGCTCATGCCGTGCAGCAGGTACAGCGTGGGGTATTTGCCGTCGCCTCGCTTGCCCTCCATACCTATCTGGCCGCGCGTGCGCTCGGGCAGTATAACGTCCATCTGAGTACACATGCCCAGCACATCGGAGAAAAAATCAACGTGCAGAAGTGCCATTAAAAAAGTCCCTCCTTTATTCAGGTACGCATGATTAATTATAGCACGACCGGGCGGGGTAGACAATGCCCAATTGCGGCGCGCGTCAGGGGCGTAAGCGCTTAAAATTGCAGCGGCTTTAACGATTGATGGCGCATAACATTTCGCAAATTTGTTGAAAAATGCAGCACGCTCTGCTATAATGATTTAAGTGTAAAAGTATGGCATTTTGGATTTACACGGGGCACTGGAAGAAGAACCTGACAATGCACTTCGGCCCGACGCAAGCGCCGCTCTTTAGCGCGCCAGATTTTGCTTCCCGTTCTTTTGAAACGAACAGAAGGAGACAGCGCAATGAACATCAGAAGTGCAAAACGCATAATCAGCCTTGCCGCCGCGCTCGCCTGTATGGCGACAAGCGGCCTGCCCGCCGCCGCGGATTCTTCCGCGCACGAGCCCATCACAATGGTCATCGCCTATCAGAGCGGGGATGAATTCCTCAGCCTGCTGCATGAAAAGTACCCCGAGATCGACCTGCAATTTGTCGCGTACAACGGCACTAACACCACGGAATTTCTAAACGAAATGCTGGCGGCGGACGAAATGACCGATATATACATGAAGACGTATTACTCGCCCCAGCAGGAGGATCTGAGCGACCGGCTGCTCGACCTTTCGGGCTATGCGTTTACCGATAAATATGCGCAGGCCCGCATACGCGAAATATCGGACGAGGGCGCGATATACCTGCTGCCGTTTTTTTACAGCTGCATAGGCA
>USEE01000018.1 GCA_900553645.1 uncultured Eubacteriales bacterium | reverse complement strand
GTGCTCTACCAACTGAGCCATGCGACCATGTCAGACGACTGCTTCATTATACCGCAAGCGCATCAGTTTGTCAACCCCTCGCAGGAACTTTTTTTAGGAAAGTATGAAATATTCGCCATTTGCCCTGTGCATTGGTTCAATGTAAATATTGCATTTTGCACCCAATGGCGCTATAATTAGCCATATCCCATGCAAAAGTAATTTCGGGGAGGAATATACAATGGAGCTTGAAGGCAAAATAATTAACTTCCTAGGCGACAGCATAACCGAGGGCGCGCGCGTTGACGACCCTCAGAACATATATGTGGCGCGCATCGGCCGCATGTGCGGGCTGAAGGCCGCCAATAACTACGGCATCAGCGGCACACGCATCGCCCGTCAGCAGAAGCGTACCGAAGACAATCAGCGCTTCGATCTGGACTTCTGCCAGCGCGCACTCGAAATGGATAAGAATGCCGATATAAACGTAGTACTGGGCGGCACCAATGACTTCGGCCACGGCGACGCGCCGTTGGGCAAGCCCTGCGACCGCACGCCCGACACATTCTGGGGCGCGTGCCACTGCCTGATGAGCGAGCTTATAACCACCTATCCTAATGCGGTCAACGTTATCTGCACGCCGCTGCACCGCCTGACCGAGGACATGCCCAATGGCGATAACAAGCCCGCGCCCGTCGGCACGCTCAAGACTTACGTCGATATAATCCGCACAGTGGCCGAGTACTACTCGCTGCCCGTGTGCGATCTGTACGCGATGAGCGGCCTGCAGCCGCGCGTTGATTCGGTGCGCGAGCGCTTTGTGCCCGACGGCCTGCATCCCAACGATGACGGCCATGCGATTCTGGCGGAGCGCATCGCGGGCTTCCTCAAATCGCTGTAAAACATTATATTTATATGAAGGCATTTCCGCATGGTTTCGCCTTGCGGAGGTGCTTTTTTGCTTTTAAGGCATATTTAAAGGCATAGTCAATGAACGTCGAATAACTGTCTTAGCCAGCCATAAAACATAAAAATCCAATTATCATCGCCGCGCCGTATTACACCGCGCAGGCATGGGCATACTCATCGCATCAGGAATGCGAGGTGTTCATTATGTCGGTAGGACTTACGCTGCTTGTGATTGTGACGATACTTGTACTTCTTGGCGTGTGCCGGGGTGTGCTGGACAAGATGGGGCTTAACGACCGGCAGGCGCTTATCATAACGGGCGCGCTGTTCGTGGGCGGACTGATACCCGATATACCGCTGGGCGGCGAGGTATATGTGAATATAGGCGGCGCGCTGATACCGCTGGCCGTATGCGTGTATCTGATCGTGCGCGCGGGCACGGCCAAGGAGCGCGTGCGGGCGCTGATTGGTGCGCTGGTCACGGGGCTGGCGGTATATTGGCTGGGGAGGTTCATGCCTGACGAGCCGGAAGCGATTGCGTTCGATCCCAACTACATATACGGACTGGCGGGCGGTTTGACGGCTTATTTGCTAGGGCGCTCGCGGCGCGGCGCGTTCGTGGCGGGCGTGCTGGGTGTAATGGGCGCGGATATTTATCAGTCGGTTGAGTTGCGTGCGCGCGGCGTGAATCAGGCATTGCATCTGGGCGGCGCGGGCGCAGTTGACGTGATTGTGATAGCCGGACTCACCGGCGTGATACTGGCTGAGGTGGTGGGCGAGATAATCGAGCGCGTAACGCGCGGCGCGACCCGCGACGAGAGCCGCGAATTTAAGGACGGCAAGATCCGCAGGAGGGACGGCGAATGAAGAAGCTGATTTGCGTACTGACGCTAATGCTGGCACTCATGCTGGCTCTGCCGGTAACGGCGCGCGCTGAGGCCGCGCAATCTGTCTCAACACAAGCGCCCGAAGCCGATGCGGACGAAAATGTTTGGACTATATATGATGAGGATGGCCAATACCTGACCAGCATATATGGTCGCGTCTATTTAGACGACGAGTACATTTCGTCCGACAACCGCCTGTACAGAATAATCGAGGTTGACGACAGCAAGCGCACCGCCGTGGCGCAGTACATAGGTCAGGAATCGCTGCTCGAGCCGGACAATGAAGCCGTCGCGACGGTCGCGCAGGAATCAAAGCGATTGATAGGCATATATTCGACGCATTCGGACGAATCGTACATTCCCACCGACGGCGCCGAGTCCAAGGAGAAGGATGCGGGCATATACGATGTGGATGAGGCGCTCAAAAAAGCGCTGGAGGAGCGCGGCATAGAGGTGGAGCTGGACACGACCACGCACCTGCCGCACGACGCGGGCGCTTACCGGCGTTCGCGCTCCACGGCGGCGCGGCTGCTCAAGTCCCAGCCCGCGGCGCTGCTGGACATACACCGCGACGGCATACCCGACCCCGACGAGTACGTCCAGAAGATCGAGGACGAGGACGCGACCAAGGTGCGCCTGCTGGTGGGTAAGTCCAATCCCAACGCCGACGCCAATCGCAAGTTCGCCAAGCAGATCAAGGCCACCGCCGACGAGATGTATCCCGACCTGATAAAGGACATATATATAGGAAAGGGAGACTACAATCAGGAGCTTGCGCCGCGCGCGATATTGCTTGAATTCGGCACGCACACCATTAAGAAGGAGCGCGCGATAAAGTCGACCGCCTACATGGCCGACGTGCTGGAACGCGTGCTGTTCGGTTCGACTGCCAAGGCAGAAGGCGCGGCGGGCGCTGATGCGGATGCCGCAGGAGCCGAAACTACCGCCGAAGCCGGAGGCAGCGGCGCGGCGTGGGGCATACTCTGGGTGGTCGGCATAGCGCTGGCCGCGATAGTCGGATACGGCCTTATAACGACCGGCAGCTTTTCGGGCATGTGGAACAAGATAAAGCGCGGCGCGAGCGAAACGACCGGCGGCTTGCTGGGCAAAAAGCGCGGCGAGCGCGAAAAGTAAATATGGCTTATAATCGCGCGCGCCTTATGCACAGGCGGGCGCGATTGTATTTTAGGGCAAAATGCGTACTATCGCACACGCAATGCCACTTTCGCGTAACCGTAATTGACTTGACATATCGCGGCGCAGGGTGGATAATTATCAGGTACAATCCGTATGTGGAGGAAAATATGGGCTTTAAAATCGCAAAGGTGGAGCGCGGCGGTCTTGCCGACGAACTAGGTCTGCGCAAGGGCGACGAGCTGCTGGAAATAAACGGCGAAAAGCTCATCGACCTGATTGATTATCAGCAGCTGATGAGCTGCGAAGATCTGGTGCTTACCGTGCGCGACCGCACGGGCGAGGTGTACGAAGTCGAATGCGACAAGGATATGGACGAGGAGCTGGGCGCAGACTTCGAGGGCGACATGCTGGGCAGCACGCGACTGTGCGCCAACAAGTGCCTGTTCTGCTTCGTTGACCAGCTTCCCAAGGATATGCGCTCATCGCTGTACGTCAAAGACGACGACTGGCGCATGTCGCTTATGATGGGCAACTACGTCACAATGACCAACGTGGGCGATCGCGAACTTGACCGCATAATCAGCCGCCACGCCAGCCCGCTGTACATATCGGTGCACGCGACCGACGGCCTGCTCCGGGCAAAGCTGCTGGGCCAGCCCAGAGGCGCGAATCTGATGGATCAGCTGAATAAACTGGCCGCGGGCGGCATACAGTTTCACGGCCAGGCGGTGCTGTGCCCCGGCATAAACGACGGGCCGGTGCTGGAAAAGACAGTGCGCGACATGGCGGCGCTGTATCCGGCGTGCATAACGCTGGCGCTGGTGCCGGTGGGACTGACTGGGCATCGCGCAGGACTTTGCAATCTGAAGCTGTACGACCGCGAGACGGCCAATAAGCTGCTGGACGAAGTGGAGAAGTGGCAGAAGGAATTCCGCAGGACGCTGGGTACGGCGCTGGTGTTTGCGGCGGACGAGTTTTACGTACTGGCCGAGCGCGACGTGCCGCCCGATGAGGAATACGAGGACTATCCGCAGATAGACAACGGCATAGGCTTGATCCGCTTCCAGCGCGAGGGCGTGCGCCGCGCGTATGATGAATACATGCAGTCGGGCAAAAAGCCAAAGGCGCGCCGCGTCGCGATAATCACCGGCGTATCGGCGAAAAACGAGATGCAGTATCTCGTGGATACATATAAATTTGAGGGCGTGGATGTAAGCGTGCACGCTGTGCGCAATGATTTCTTTGGCCCGAGCGTCACCGTGGCCGGACTTGTGACCGGCGGCGACATAATCAAGCAATACGGCGATCTGAAGGTGGACGAGGTGCTTATACCGCGCGTAATGCTGCGCGACGGCGGCGACGTCTTTTTGGATAATGTACCCAGAACAGAATTGGAAAAGCGGCTGGGCTGCCCGGTTACGCCCGTGTATACCGACGGCGAGGAGCTGGTCAAGGCGCTTGCAGGGGAGGATTTGAATGGCTAAACCACTTGTGGCAATCGTGGGCCGACCCAACGTCGGCAAGTCCACGTTCTTTAATAAGATGGCGGGCAGGCGCATATCCATCGTTGAGGACACGCCCGGCGTTACGCGCGACCGCGTGTATGCCGACTGCGAATGGCAGAACCATGCCTTTACGCTGATAGACACCGGCGGTATCGACCCCAACAGCGACGATCCGCTGCTCAAGCAGATGCGCGCTCAGGCCGAAATCGCGATTGAAACCTGCGACATGATACTGTTCTTCGTGGACGGCAAGCAGGGTCTGACCGACGACGACAAGGACGTGGCCACCATGCTGCGCAAAAGCTCCAAGCCCATAATACTTGTCGTAAACAAGGTCGATTCCATGGACAGCTACGATAATGTATACGAGTTTTATGAGCTGGGTCTGGGCGATCCGATTGCGATTTCGTCGGTAAACCTGATGAACTTCGGCGATCTGCTGGAGGAAGTCGTTAAGGAAATGCCTCAAACCGGCTCCGATAAAGAGGACGACGACACGGTAAAAATCGCCGTGGTAGGCCGCCCGAACGTGGGCAAGTCCTCCATAGTCAACCGCATACTGGGTCAGGAGCGCGTAATGGTCAGCGACATCGCGGGCACCACGCGCGACGCAATCGACACCGGCTTCGAGCAGGACGGCCGCAGGTTCGTTATAATCGACACTGCGGGCATTCGCCGCAAAAAGGCCATCGAGGACGCGACTGTCGAGCGGTACAGCGTAATCCGCTCCTTCGCCGCGATAGACCGCTGCGACGTGGCGCTGATAGTAATCAACGCGCAGGACGGCGTGACCGAGCAGGACACCAAGATAGCGGGTTACGTCCACGAACAGGGCAAGGCCGCGATAGTGGTCATGAACAAGTGGGACTTGATCGAAAAGGACACCGGCACGCTGGAAAAGTTCCGCAAGCAGGTCATAGAAGACCTCAAGTTCATGGACTATGCGCCGGTAATATTCGTTTCCGCGCTGACCGGCCAGAGACTTCCTAAGCTGGTCGAGGCAGTGACCGCCGCGTTCGATCAGGCTACGGGCCGCATAACCACGGGTCTGCTTAACGACGTGCTGGCCGACGCGCTGGCGGCCCAGCAGCCGCCGTCCCAGAACGGCCGCCGTCTCAAGATATTCTACGCCACGCAGCAGGGCACGCGCCCGCCGCTGTTTGTCATGTTCGTAAACGATCAGACGCTTATGCACTATTCCTACGAGCGCTATCTTGAGAACTTCTTTAGAAAGTCGTTCGGATTCGAGGGCACTCCGATCAAGTTTGTACTGCGCGAGCGCAAGAAAGAGGAGAACTGACATGGCGCTTAAAATCATACTTTCAATAGTCATAGGCTATGCTCTGGGCAACGTTTCCACAGGTCTTATAATATCCAAGCTGGGCAGCGGCATGGACATCCGCGATGCGGGCAGCGGCAATGCGGGCGCGACCAACGTACTGCGCACGCTGGGCTGGATGCCCAGCCTGCTTACCTTCGTGGGTGACGCGCTCAAGGGCGTGATTGCGGCGCTGATCGGCATGTGGCTGTGCGGCCAGACAGGCATAATCTGCGGCGGCATCGCCTCGATCATCGGCCATAACTGGCCCGCGGCGTTTGGCTTTAAGGGCGGCAAGGGCATATCGACCTCGTTCGGCGTAATACTGGTGCTGCAGCCGTATGACGCGCCGTGGCTGCTGCTGGTGATGGCGATTGCGCTGTACTTTACCAAGACGGTTTCGATCGGCTCGATATGCGCGGCGGCGACCTACGCGATAATCAATATTTTCCAGACGATGCTCAGCAACACGCCGGTATTCGTGTTCTCGGTAATCGTTGCGGCGATGGCGATATTCCAACACCGCGCAAATATATCGAGACTGATAAAGCACAACGAAAATTCGCTGGACTTTAAGAAGATAGAACGCTGGAAAAAGAAAAAGTAACTGCATTGATTATATGCCGGGGCGGCGGGTTATGGCGCGGATGTGCGTGAGCAACCCGCCGCCCGTTGTACTTATTGGAGCAGAAGTATCTAACATACCATCATTCATCCGCACACGCAAAAAGTCTGGAGGCCGCCATGCACAGCGATACACATGGATTTGACCGGGCGCACGCCGATCTGATTAAGTCGGCGCTCCTGCCGCGCCTGTTCGACGCGGGGCACGCGGCATACCGACCCGCACTGTCCGGGATGTGGCTGCGCCGCCCGATGGTGCTGTGTGCGCTGTGCCTGTTTGCGGGCGACTTGATCGGACTTAGCGGACAGATACCGCTTATGTTCTGGTATATTGCGGCTAGTATTGCGGCGGTCTTCGCATCTGCAATGGCTGCATTGCACAGGCCGCGCGTGTGGCAATTGCTGATATGCGTGCTGCTGGTGGGCGGCACGCTAGGCGCGCAGGTCATGACCGCGCCCGCCGCGCCGCCCGAGGGCGAATGCTACATAACCGGCCGCGTGGTGTCCGTCGTGCGCAGCGACGAAGAGCGCATAGTCCTTGATATAGATCAGCTGACTGCCGACGGCGCGGCATACGGTGGTAAAACGCGCCTGACGTTGTATCGGCCTCAGGATGAAGATACCCCGGACATGTCGCTCCCGGACGGCTTTGCGATAGGTGCGAAGGTGTTGCTGTTCGGCAAAACATATATGCCGCAGGGCGCGCGCGGCGAGGGCGGCTTCGACTACCGCGCGTATTTGATGCGCCGGGGCGTGTATTCGTGCGCCAGCGGCAAACTCGCGGGCGCGCAGTTCGAGCCGATCGGGCAACTGAAACTGCTCAACTGGTTCTATAATTTAAGGCAATCGGTGACAGACGCGCTGGATGCCGAACTCGGCGAGCAGTCGTTAACGGCGCGAGGCATAATGCTGGGCGACAGCGCGTCCATGCCGGATGAGCTGTACGACACGTTTCGCGACGCGGGCTTCAGTCACATACTCGCCGTGTCGGGTATGCACATAAGTGCAATCATAATGCTGCTGGGCGCTCTGCTTCAGATTGTGCCCGGCAAGCTGCGCAGCGCCATTATAGTGATCGTATTGATATTGTACTGCGGCATAACCGGCTTTTCCGCGTCGGTCGTGCGCGCGTCGATAATGGGCGCGGTTATGCTCATGACGCGGCAGGCGGGTCTGCGTTACGACGGGCCGTCCGCGCTGGCGCTGGCGGCGACGGTAATACTCGCAATTACGCCCGGCGCGGCGCTGGATACCGGCTTTGCACTTACGTTCGGCGCAGTCATGGCGATATACGCGCTGTATCCCGGACTGCGCTCGTACCTGCCTCATATCAAAATCAAGCCAGAGCATGAGCCAGAGCAAAAGCTGCTGCGTGCATTGTCAAGCGGCGGCGTGCGCTTTGTGAACTTCGCGGGCGAATGGCTGATAAACAGCCTTGCGCTGTCCATATGCGTTAATGCGGGTCTTATCCCGCTGACCAGCGCGTACTTTGGCCGGATGAACCTGCTCAGCCTGATAACATCCTCGGTAGGCATAGCCGCGGGCATGGGCGTGTTGTGCGCGGGCTGGGCGACGGCGCTGCTGCACGGGTTCGCGCCGCATATCGCGCGGATTGCCGCATTCATCGCGAAATTATGCGCTCAGGCGATAGAGGGCGTGGCCGCGTGGACGGCGGGGCTGGACTTCGGCGTGGTATACATGCGTGCGATAGACAGTTGGTGGCTGCTGGCGTTTGTGCCGCTGCTGCTGTGGGCGTCGCGGTACAGGCCGCTTGCGCGGACGTGGCGCGTGGTGTGCGCGTTTGCGGCGGCGCTGCTCGTGGCAGTGCTGCTTCTGCCGCCATTACCCGGCGAAGGGATGGACTATGTGATGGTGGACGTGGGGCAGGGCGACGGCACGCTGCTTACCGACGGCGCGAACGCGATAGTGATCGACGTGGGCGAAGAAGACTCTGCCTTGCCCGACTACATACGCCGCCGTGGTCTGCGCGTAAACGCTGTGATAGTCACGCACCTGCACTCCGACCATGCGGGCGCGCTGGAGGAGCTGGTACAGATGTCGCGCATAAAGCAAATCTACTTGCCCGAAAACGCCGAGCACGGCGCGGATGATGAGATGCTCGAAGCGCTGTCAAGGCTAAAACAGTCGGGCGTGGGGTTCGTCTACCTGCGCGCGGGCGACGAGATAAGTACGCGCGGCGACCTTAAATTGAGCGTGCTCCATCCGGACGCAGCCAGAGATTTCGACAACGCAAACGACTATTCGCTGGTAATACGCGCCGAGTACGCGGGGCGAACGATACTCATAACCGGAGATCTTACGGAAGCGGGCGAGGACTTTGACGTGTCCGAATGCGACGTGCTGAAGGTTGCGCATCACGGCAGTGCGGGTTCGTCGTCGCTGGACTTTTTGTGCGCGGCCAATCCCAAGCTGGCGCTCATATCGGTTGCGGCGCACAACTCATACGGTCTGCCAAAGCAAGCGCTGCTCGACCGCCTTAACTATATCGCTGCTCAGGTGCTTACCACGGCGGAGGGCGGCGACATAACTGTCCACATATCGCCCGATGGCGAAATCACGGCAAGCACCTACCTGAATACGCAAAGCTGATTCACATGCGGGACTTTAAGCGGCCATGCGTATAACCGGCGGAGGAAATATGAACCACACTGAATTTTTTGATAAGCTCAAGGCGGGATACGCCGCGCGCGGGTATCTCTTTACCGGCGAGGAAAACTTCGTAAAGCGCGAGGCACTGCGCAGGCTGGAACAAAAGCTGCTGCCCGAGGGACTGGAAGCCCTTAACGAAAACATACTGGAGGGCAAAACCGCCGACGATATAATAGCCGCGTGCGAAACCCTGCCCATGATGGCCGAGCGCCGTCTGGTCGTGGTGCGCGATTACGCGCCGCTGATGTCCGGCCAGAGCAAGGGCGAAAAGGAAGAAAGCGAACGCCTCGCTGAATACCTGAACAGGCTGCCCGAAACCTGCTGTCTGGTCATGTATATGCGCGGCGCGGCCGATGGGCGCAAGGCGCTGTTTAAGGTGTTTTCTGCGGCTAAGTCGGCATACGTGGTAGAGTTTGCGCCGCTGGACGACCGGGAGCTGTACACATGGCTTAGCTCCCGATTCAAGCGCGCGGGCAAGAGCATATCGCGCGACGTGGCCGATCAGCTTAAGTTCCGCGCGGGCACAGACCTGACGAGGCTGGACGGCGAGGCCGATAAGCTGATTGCGCACGCGGGCGAGCGCGGCGAAATACTGCCCGAAGACCTTGATGTAGTCACGCCCACGCTGGAATGCACGATATTCCAGTTGATAGACGATCTGGTTGCGCACAACGGCGCGGGCGCATACCGCAGGCTTACAATAATGCACGACGGCGGCGAGGACGACGTGCGCGTGCTGGCGATGATAACACGCCAAATGCGCTTCATGGCTCACATAAAGCTGATGCAGGCAAAGCGCGTGCGCGATGACGAAATCATAAAGGCGTTAGGCATAAACCCCTACGGCCTGAGGAACACGCGCAGGCAGTTGGGCGCATTTACCGAGGAGCGGCTGGAGCGCGCCTATCGCGACTGCGTGGACGCGGAGTACGCGATAAAGAGCGGCGCGATGAGCGATGAGGAAGCGCTGGGGCGGCTGATGCTCAACTGGCTCAATTCGTGACGCAGATAATACACATTGACAAAATCAACTATACGCTATAATATGGTATCATAATGTGATCGTCAACCGATCATGACAATTATATCCGGGAGGAAAACTTATGCCGAAATATTTGATGGGCGTGGACATAGGTACTTCGGGCACGAAGAGCATAATTGCGGACGAAAACGGGCGAGTGATCGCCTCGCGCACCGAGGAATACCCGCTGTACACCCCCAAGCCAGGCTGGGCGGAACAGCGCCCCGAGGACTGGTGGGACGCAGTGGTCAAGTCGGTGCGTGCAATTATCGCAAAGGCCGCGCTGCCCGCAAAAGAGATCGCGGGTCTGAGCCTGTCGGGTCAGATGCACGGTCTGGTTGCACTGGACAAGGACATGCAGGTAATTCGTCCCGCAATGCTGTGGTGCGACCAGCGCACGCAAAAGCAGTGCGACTGGATAACCGAAAAGGCGGGCGGATTGGACGAGCTGGTAAAGCTGACTAACAATCGTATGCTCACCGGCTACACCGGCGGCAAGATACTATGGCTGCGCGACGAGGAGCCGGAGAACTTCGCGCGCATGAAGGTGTTCATCAATCCCAAGGACTACATCCGCTTTAAGCTGACCGGCGAGATCGGCACCGATATGTCCGACGCATCGGGCACGGGCTTCTTTGATGTGAAAAGCCGCAGGTGGAGCGACCGCCTTATCGAAATCGCGGGCCTGCCCAAGTCGATATTCCCGCCGTGCATGGAGTCGGTCGACCTCGCGGGTCACGTAACCGCCGAGGTGGCCGCGCTGACCGGCCTGCCCGAGGGGCTTAACGTATACGCGGGCGGCGGCGACGCGGTGATACAGACCACCGGCGCGGGACTTGTGCGGCAGGGCGTAATAGGCGTTGTGATAGGCACCGCGGGTAACGTGTCGATGGGACTTAACGGCTATAAGGACAATCCGGGCGCTAAACTGCAGGTGTTCTGCAACAACGAGCCGGGTCTGTGGCACGCGTTTGGCTGCACGCTGGCGGCGGGCGGTGCGTACCGCTGGTACCGCGACGCGTTGTGCGAAAGCGACATCGCCGCGGCCAAGGCAACCGGCCGCAATGTATACGACATAATGGGCGAGGCCGCCGCCGCGTCCTGCCCGGGCGCAAACGGCGTGATATTCGCGCCGTACCTGTCGGGCGAGCGCTGCCCGTACCCGGACGCCAATGCGCGCGGCGCGTTCTTCGGGCTGACGCTGGGCTCCACGCGCGCCGACATAACCCGCTCGGTGATGGAGGGCGTGACTTACAGCCTGAAACAGGTGATCGACATAGCCAACCAGCTCGATCCGACCGTGCCCAATGAGAAGATATACACGTCGGGCGGCGGCGCGGCCTCGGCGCTGTGGCGGCAGATGCAGGCCGATATATTCAAGCTCCCCGTATACACCATGTCCGCCGCGTCCGAGGGCGGCGCGTATGGCGCGGTCATGGTCGCGGGCGTGGGCGCGGGCGTGTGGAAGAACCTGAATGAGGCCGTGAGCATTGTTAAGGCTGAAACCGAAACTCTGCCTAATCCCGCCAACTTCGCGGCGTATGAGGACGCATATGCCGTGTACAGCGAGCTGTATCCGCACCTCAAGCCGGTATACGATAAAGCGGCCGCACTGGGTAAGTAAGGCGCGGCGACTGTCTTGAACCCAAATACGGCTTTTAAGGCATTTGCTGCAAGCCTTGCTTTGCATGGTGCAATTGATAAGCGCGGTTCGGCGTAGAGTGTGTCTCAAAAATTCCTTAATCCGCAATTTCGGCGTCTTTTCCGCCATT
>USEE01000017.1 GCA_900553645.1 uncultured Eubacteriales bacterium | reverse complement strand
CACCGGCGCGAAGCATACGCTTACTGTGCATGACGTTGATGAGGAAACGGCCGATTTCTCGCGTTACATGCCGAGCGGGTTTGTACTGCCTACATGCTACACGACGCTTACCTATTCGCTTAAGCCCGACATTGCGCAGGATGAAATTTATATGCGCGACTGCGACGGCGGCGATACTGCGCGGCGCATAGAAACGCCCTCAGCCGACGATACAAACGAGTGCTCCTCCGCAAGCGTGGGCATAATCGGCGGCGCGGACGGGCCGGTCGCGATTTTCACATCAGCCTTACCGAGCGACACGCGGCATGTCGCGTGTTCGTCGATGCGATTTGAACACTGCGATCATATACGGTGGCGCGTCGGCTTCCGCATAAAGCTGCACGAAGATATTAATGTAAAGCTGATATAACACGGCGTGTCAGTCGATGTCACATGACCTCGATTGACACGCTTCTTTCGCGGTGCTAGAATGAATGTAAAAGCACAGCGCGCGTTCGGCACACGGGCAGCGCGGATGGAGGAACACAAATGCTGCTGTTTTATTTGAGACATGGCGATCCCATATATGACCCTGACAGTCTTACCCCGCTGGGCCACAGGCAGGCCGAGGCGCTGGGCAGGCGTTTGGCGCGATACGGCCTTGACCGCATATATGCGTCCAGCTCGACCCGCGCGCAGTTGACCGCGAAGCCTACGTGCGAGATGCTCAAGCTGGAGATGCAGATACTCGACTGGACAAACGAGAGCTACGCATGGCAGCAGCTGGCTATGGACACCGGCGACGGCCGCCGCAAGTGGGCGTTCCAGAATGAAAAGTATATACAGAGCTTTCTGAGCGCCGATGTGCGCGCGATGGGCGAAAAGTGGCCTGAACATCCCGACTTTGCGGGCACCACGCTGGGCGAAGGCATTGCGCGCGTCAAGCGCGAGACGTATGCTTTCTTAGCTGAATTAGGATATGTATACGACGAGCAGGCGGGCGCGTACCGCACCGAGGGCGGCAATGACGAGCGCGTGGCGCTGTTTGCGCATCAGGGCTTTGGCCTGGCGTTTTTGAGCAGCGTAATGGGCATACCCTACCCCACATTCTGCACACACTTTGACATGACTCACTCGGGCATGACCGTAATCGAGTTTTCGTCCAAGCCGGGGCTGACCGCGCCGCGCATATTGCAGTTGTCCAACGATTCGCACATATACGCCGATGGACTGCCTACCAATTATAATAACGAATTGCGCTTCTAATGGCAGATGCAGGCGAGCGATAAGGCTTGGCTTATTGAAAGGACTTAGCGGTTTGCCAAACTGCTTTCTGCAATAAGAATGTCTTATCGCCGAACGCTTGACAGCCTTTGATGCGCAACCTGATTCACGCGAGAGGTACTTTATTTATGAAGATAGTTATACTGGATGCATACACCGCCAATCCCGGCGATCTCAGTTGGGATGGACTGCGCGCGCTGGGCGAACTTACGATATACGACCGCACCGCCTCGTGCGACGTGGACGCGCGCATGGCGGGCGCGGATATCGTGCTGACCAACAAAACGCCAATAACCGCGGCCAACATCGAGGCCGCCAAGTCGCTGCGCTATATCGGCGTGCTGGCCACGGGCTATAACATAGTCGATGTGGCCGCGGCGCGCGCGCACGGCATACCTGTTACCAATATCCCCGCGTACTCCACCGACTCGGTGGCGCAGCTGGTGTTTGCGCATTTGCTTGAGATATGCCATCACGTCGGGCATCACAGCGCCGCGGTACACGCGGGGCGCTGGGCCTCCAGCCCGGACTTTGCGTTCTGGGATTATCCGCTTATTGAGCTGAGCGGCAAGACGATGGGCATAATCGGATATGGCCGCATAGGGCACGCCGTGGCCAAGATTGCCCGCGCGTTCGGCATGAACGTAATCGCGGCCGGCACGCACCATCAGTATCCCGAGGTGGTTCCGATGGACGAGCTGCTGGCAAAGAGCGACGTTATTTCGCTCAACTGCCCGCTGGTGCCCGAGACGAAGGGGCTGATATGCCGCGACACGATTGCGCGCATGAAGGACGGCGTAATCATAATCAACACATCGCGCGGCCCGGTCGTGAACGAAAGCGATCTGCGTGACGCGCTTATCAGCGGCAAGGTATACGCCGCGGGCATCGACGTTGCGTCGCAGGAGCCTATTCAGCCCGACAACCCGCTGATTGGGCTGGACAACTGCTTCATTACGCCGCACATCGCGTGGGCGCCGCGCGAGGCGCGCGTTCGCCTGATCGACATCGCGGTAAACAACGTACGCGCGTTCATTGACGGCGCGCCCGAAAACGTCGTTAACGCGTAAATCGCGTTTCAAACCGAGCAGTTCACAATAGTGAGTTTTTCTTAGTTGAAGCTGCGTAACAGTGCTAAGCCAATAGGCGATGTTGCAGGAATTGCGAAGCAGCTCTTGTAATTGCGGATTAGGGAAGTTCCGAGACAATTCTAGAGTGTGTCTCAAGCGGGACAATCCGCAGACCCAAGTGGATTTTTCGTCAGTTCAAGGAATAAATCCGAAGGCTTAGCAGCGCTAAGTCGAGCCTTGTGACGCAGAAATGGCGCAGCGACGCCCGAAATTGCGTACTCAGGAATTTTTGAGACACACTCTAAACCATCCATACAAAAATGGCGGCTTTGCGCACCTATGCCCGAGTTGCAGGAACGCGCCCGCGCGCCGGAGAATCTAAAAAATATTTTTTATTCAGACGCGCGGCGTGCGCGCCTTACGGAGGAAACAATGGAGCCATACGGCGATAGCAACAAGTCCAATTCCACGCGCGAGAGCCGCACAAAACGCGAGCTGAACGAATGGCGCGCAAGCGAAAAGCCCGCGTCGGGCGCGCCCGTGCACAAGGAGATAAAGCAGCCCAAGCCGCAAAAGCCCAAATCGGACGAGCCTAAGCTCGACGAGAAAACTGCCGCGCAGGTTCAGACTGACGAGCAGTCCGCATATGCCGCGCGCGGCTCGGCGCACCGTGAAGCGCCGCGCAGGAACCCGGCCGCAAGAGAGTCCCAAACACCGGCCGCGCCCAAGCGCGAACGCACTGTCACGATAGACATGCCGCCGTTTGTCAAGACAGCTCTGCTGGCCGTGCTGTGCGTGTGCATGGCGGGCGGGCTTGTATGGGGCGCGGGCAGGCTGCTGCCGCGCATGGGCATAGACGTGTTTGGCTCGGCGGGCGACGGGGCTGTGCCTACGGCTACGGTTGACCCCAATGCCACTCCCCTGCCTACGGTCGATCCAAATGCAACGCCCACGCCTACACCTGACCCTAACGCCACGCCCGATCCGGACGCGACCATCGATCCCAACGCCACGGCAGATCCAAACGCAACGCTCGACCCCAATGCAACGCCCGACCCCAACGCGCCGATCGTCGTGACCGGCCAGGCCGAGGTGTACGAAACCACTGTGGACGAATCGGAAGCGCATGTAATATACTTCCACACTGAGGACGGCAATATATTCATAAGCGCGCTGAACGAGTCCTTCCCGGTTGTCAACGGCGAAGCGGTGGTCACTATTCCCGACTCGACGTGGTTCGAGGCAACGCCCGCGAACGACGCTGCATTCGATGTAGAACTGTCACCGGTGCTGACCACACAGATGGGCGAAACTCGCGTACTGGACGAGATTGCTTACAGCGTGGATGTGCCCAGTTCGCCGCTGGAGATAATCAAGCCCGAGGGCGGCTATGAAGAGGTGCTTATGTCGCTTTACACGCTGCAAATGCGCGTAACGCCCGGCTCTTACGTAACCGTCAACGGCAACGACATGTCCGACTTTGTGGACAAGCGCGGCTATCTGAGCGTCAATCAGACCATTGAGCCGATTGGCGACAACGTGGTCAATATAACCGTGCTCACGCCCTCGCATAAGGAGACGCGCGCGCAGGTCACCATATACCGCCCGGTATTCGACATACCGCTGGAGCTGGATATAAACACCATCGACACTACCAGCAGCAGCAAGGTGACTATAAGCGGCACATTCGAGCCGGGCGCGACGCTGACCGTATCGCCCCAGCCCGTAAATTCGCAGATCGATACGAGTGCGGGTACGTTTAAGTTTGAGATGAACCTGACGCTTATCGGCGATAACGAGATCACGATAACCGCGTCCGAGCCGGGCAAGGAAAGCTCGGTCATAACCCACAACATATACTATCTGCCCACCGAGGCCGAATACTCGTCCAAGGCGTGGAAGATGGACTACGATGCGCTGTCCAACTATTACAAGGGCTGGATCGGACGCATATTCCTGTGCCAGGGCACGGTTAAGGAGATTATGCCCGCGCCCACCGTCGAGCCGGACTCTACCGAGAACTCGATAAGCAACCAGCTGCTTCTGCTCGATGTAGGCAACGGCAAAGAGCAGATCGTGTACATCGAGAACTATTCCAGCCTGAGCGCCGAGGTCGGTAAGGAATACAAGATGTTTGCAGACGTGGCCGGTATCAGGGACGGTTATCCGTACCTGATTGCGCGCTATGTTTACGAAGTACAATAATTCGGAGGAATAAAGACATGGTCCCTTCTAAAGAAGAAGCCGAAAAGCTGCTGCATGAATATAATCAGTCCGAGGCGCTTTTGACCCACGCGCACGCTGTTGAAGGCGTAATGCGCCACTGGGCCGCGCTGAAGGGCGAAGATGTAGAATACTGGGGCGCGGTCGGACTGCTGCACGATCTGGACTATGAAAAATACCCCGATCAGCATTGCGTAAAATGCGTAGAGATACTGCGCGAGCACAATGTTGACGAGGACATAATCCACGCGATATGCTCGCACGGATACGGCATATGCTGCGATGTGAAGCCGGAGCGTTATATGGAAAAGGTGCTATACACCGTGGACGAGCTGACCGGTCTTATCAACGCGTGCGCAATAATGCGCCCCTCGCACTCGGTCATGGATATGGAGCTTAAAAGCATAAAGAAAAAGTATAAGCAGCACACCTTCGCGGCGGGCGTAAACCGCACTGTGATCGAAAACGGCTGTCAGATGCTGGAACTGCCCCTGGATGAGGTAATAACCGAAACTCTGATGGGTATGCGCGAGGTGGCCGACAGCATCGGACTGGGTATGGCCGAGGCTTAAAAAAGGAAGTCGCAGATATGAAAAGCGAAGTAAAACTGCGCGTGGCGACGGTAAGCGACGCGGCAGAGCTGCTTAAAATATACGCGCCCTATGTCACCGACACCGCGATAACATTCGAATACGATGTACCCACGCTTGAGGACTTTGAAGGGCGCATCGCGCATACGCTGGAGAAGTATCCCTACTTTGTGGTCGAGCTAAATGGCGAAATCGTTGGATATGCCTATGCCAGCGCATTTCATCCGCGCGCGGCATACGGCTGGGCGGCGGAAACGTCTATATACGTGCGCCGCGATATGAAGCGCATGGGATTGGGGCGCACGCTGTACGACGCGTTGGAAACCGCGCTAAAGGCGCAGGGCGTGCTTAACCTGAACGCATGTATCGCCTGTCCCGATGTGGACGACGAGTATCTGACGCGCAACAGCATCAGCTTCCACGCGCATCTGGGGTACAGCATGGTGGGCGAGTTTCACAATTGCGGGTACAAGTTCGGGCGCTGGTACAACATGGTCTGGATGGAAAAGATGCTGGGCGCGCATGTTGACGATCAGCCGCCGATCAAGCGATTTGACGAGGTGCGCGCCGAACTGGGCTATTAACTGTTTTAAGGCATAAATCAAGGCATTCGTGTGCTGATATCTCAGATGCACGGATGCCTTTTCATTATTCAGTCTCAGAACTTTCTGAACAGTCCAACCGCCTTTCCCACCACCTGAACCTCGTCCGGGTATATCGGGTCCATCAGGTCGTTTTCAGGCTGCAGGCGCACCTTGCCGTCGTCCTCGACGTATATGCGCTTTAGCGTCGCGTCCTCGCCATCGACCAGCGCCACGCCGATTTCGCCGTTTTCCACCTCAGGCTGGCGGCGGATTATCACATAGTCGCCCGAAAGTATGCCGGCGTTTATCATGCTCTCGCCCCGCACGCGCAGCGCGAAGAATTCGCCGCCCTCAGCCAGTTCACGCGGCACCATTATGTAATCCTCGATGTCCTCAACGGCCAGCGCGGGCTGCCCCGCGGGCACGCGACCCACAACGGGCACCACCTTGCCGCGCGCGCCGGTCTGTTCGATGACCTCGATGGCGCGGGGCTTGGTGGGGTCGCGGCGAATCAGGCCGCGCTTTTCCAGCCGCGCCAGATGGCCGTGTACCGTGGATGTGGAGCTTAGGTGTACTGCGTCGCAAATTTCCCTTACGCTAGGCGGGTATCCCTTCAATTCGATCGTCTGCTTGATAAATTCGTATATTCTATCCTGCGTATCGCCGCGCGGCATAACTACCACCTCAATTTTATGCTGATTCGATTATAGCATATCTCGCGATGGCTGTCAAAGATAATGGAGGATAAATGCAAAAATATGTTCGCATTTGCCGCATTATAATGCCGACAGCACCACGGCGGTACGGGCAGAAAGCCCGCGCGCAAATGTCGTATCTCGTGCGGCGCGTGGCAGTGCTTCCCACCTATGCGTTATTTTCTTTAAGCCATTTTTCTACCTGTTCGCGGCTGAAACCTATGAATTCGGCGATTTCATAGGTGGAAAAACCCTTTTTCTGCATTCTTGCGGCCGTAGCTTTCGCCTGCTCTTCGCGACCGATTTTTTCGCCTATTTCCTTGCCTATTTCCTTACCGATCTCTTTGCCGATCTCTTTGCCCCTGCTTTCAATCCTCTCAAGCACTTCACACATATTGCGCGGCCCTCCTTCCGCACTGCTATTATACGCCTGCTCGAACCTTTCGTCATTTCCCATAATGCTCAGTAATTGCAGCGTCTCCTGAACGTGTTCGATCGTCTGCGGATTTGGGATGTAATCCTGCGTCAGTTGCTTCTGCACAAAGTAGTCTGCGACTATTCGGAAATCACTCTTAAACTGGCGTACCTTTTCCGGGGAAAGGTATGCGACCGAGAACACATTTACCTTGTAGTCGTTTACGTATTGCTCAAGCTCCGGCGGTATATCGAGGCATTGCTTAAGCGTGATTTCCTTTTCCCATTCCTTCTCCGTGCCGAAGTAGAGCACGAACGTAACCACCGGATATTTATTGCCGGCCGAGCCGTATTGCGACCGGTATTCCGCGCCGTCATACCCTATTACCCGCAACGGCATGAGCGAATCGATGGCCGTCTGGTTCTCTACGCCTATGCAGGCAATCCTTACGCTGCCGTTTTTCCATCGCTTGGCCACGTCTCTTTCTACTTCGCGGAGCTTGCCGTCGGCCTTGTACGCAGAGCGCGGCGCCTGATCCTCAAGCTCTGACGGCTTCATGAGCTCCTCGCCGTCAAACAGAAGGACATTCACGATATCTGCGAAAACATCGTTGTATGATTCCAGGATTTTTTCTGAAATATCCTTTTCAGCCACCTCGCCACCGCCTTTTCGCCTTTTAAATATCCTTGTACTACTATGATTATATCATACATTGCATGTGCTGTCAAAGAAAGCCGAGATCAATGCAAACATACATTCGCTTTATGTGCCGTTACGTATTCTCTTCCTCGCATAAAACGTAAGCCGCGTACACAATCAATTTTTGATTGTAACAGGATTTCGCCGTCTCAACGTCGAATTTTGTATGGAAAATATACTTGAAATGAGGCGCTTAAATGGACACCCGCAAGGCTAACGTCGTGGATATGACGCGCGGATCAATCATTCGGCACCTGCTGAAATTCGCATGGCCGGTATTCATCGGCTGCATATGTCAGCGCATGTATAACTTCGTAGACGCATACGTCGTGGGACGATACCTGGGCGACGTCGCGCTGTCGGCGGTCAGCGTCGCGGGCGTGGCGACGTATCTGTATTCGTCGCTGGCGCTGGGCGTGACGACGGGCGTATCGGTCGTCATGGCGCAGTACTTTGGCGCAGGCGATGAGTTGTCAGTCAAGCGCACGTTCGTGTCGTCGATATACGTGGCCGTCGGCGCGGCGCTGGCGCTGACTGCGGTTGGGCTGATTACGCTCGACCCGCTGCTCAGGGTGCTCCAGACTCCTGAGGAACTTATACCTGACACGCGCGCATACCTGTCGGTAATATACATCGGCGGCATTGCGACCATGATGTACAACTGGATTGCGTCGGTGCTGCGCGCGCTGGGCAACTCTACCATGCCGCTGGTATTCCTTATATTGGCGAGCATACTCAACGTGGTGCTGGACGTGGCGCTGGTTTCATGGATACCTTTGGGCGTTGCGGGCACGGCGTGGGCCACGGTTATTGCGCAGCTACTAAGCGGCGCGGCGTGCATGATATACGCATGGAAAGTTACGCCGCTTATGCGCGTTGAGCGCGCGGAGTGGCGCTACCGCTCGCATTACGGACGCGAGGTACTGCGCTATGGTCTGCCCACGGCGCTTCAGATGAGCATAATTTCTGTCTCTGATATGATGCTTCAGACGGCGGTCAACACATATGGCACGACCATGGTGCTGGCGTATGGCATATGCCTGAGGGTTGAGGGCATAGGCTGTCAGTTGGGCGATGCACTTAGCGCCGCGTCAGCGACATTCACCGGCCAGAACATCGGCGCGGGCGACATTGGCCGCGTGCGCAAGGGCGTGCGCGCGTCGATACTGATGAACGTAGCGGGCTACATAATCGTATCAATCGCGATATTTGCGTGCGCCGAGCCGATAATGCGCATGTTCACCGACAACGCCGAGGCCATCGGGTACGGCATAGAGTACATGCGCATAATGGCGGTGTTCTTTGTGTTTCTGGGGCTGGTGTGCATGTTCCAGAGCCTTCTGCGCGCGGCGGGCGACATACCCGTCACTATTGCAATGGGCATAAGCGAGGTCGTCACGCGCGTGGTGTTCATAATGATATTCCCGCGGCTGTTCGGCTTCCACGGGCTGTGGTGGGTGTCGCCGCTTACGTGGGTGTGCGCGTCGTCGCTGGGGCTGTGGCGCTATCTGTCCGGGCGCTGGATTGGTAAGGCGGTTACGTCGGCAAATCACGATAGCCCGGATTCGATTGAGGCATGACGATTGCGTCCAGACATTTTTCGTGCAAGGCAGAACGCGCGTGTATTGCTTTCCAGAGCATTTGCATGGGCGCAAGCTGGTTCAGCAAGCGTTCATCGTTCAAAGTAAGCTGATTGCCTAAACCTATAAATATCAGGCATACTAAAAACCCTGTCTCCCACGTTTGCGGGAGACAGGGCTTTCTTATACATTACGATTAAGCCTTTTCAAACATATCGGCCAGCTTGCGGGCGGAATCGGCGAGGTCCTGAGTGCCCTTCATCACGTTGTCCGCGTTGAACTTGGGATATTCCAGATAAGCGCTGGCCTCCAGCGTGAAGTAGCCCTTATAGTCGATCTTCTTGAGCGCCTTCACAATAGCGTCAAAGTCAATATTCATGCTGAACGGAATCTGGTGCGAATCGTGCCACTGGTCGTTATCGTGGATATGCAGAGCCTGCAGGCGGTCGCCCAGCGCCAGCACCATCTGCTCGGCGTTGGTGTTCAGACCGCGCATTTCGGCATGGCCGATGTCCAGGCACGCCACGAAATACGGATCGTTAACCGCGTCCAGATGCGCGTTGAAGCTGGCCGGATCGCTGCACGCCGCGGGCAGAGCTTCGTTCTTTTCGTCGCTCCAGTTCCACATGTTTTCGGTGGCTATCTTCACGCCGCACTCCTTGGCAAAGGGCAGTATCTTTGCATACATTTCGGCGTTCTGCTCGGGCGTCAGGTTATTGCAGGGATGGACTATGCAAATGTTGCCGCCCGCCTCGGCCGTGCATTCAAGCGCGCGCTTCATGCTGTCGAATATCTCCGGCACATGGCTGGGGAACGGCGCGTGCGACTGGTTGCAGACTATGCCGTTGTCCAGGCCAATCTGCTTGAGCTTACGGGCGAACTGCAGGTAGTTGTCCTTGGACAGCGGATGATCGTTAGGCAGAACCTTGCGGGTCTTCCAATCGTACTTAACCATATCGAACATGGAGAAATCCCACGCATCGAAACCAGCCTTGGCAACCAGCTCAACGGCCTTTTCCTCGCCCACAATACAGGCGATGGAGCCAATTTCAGTAGATATTTTCATGCATGTAGTCCTCGTTTCCATTTAATCTTGAGTGCCGCGTTATTACGGATTTGCCATCATTATAGCACATTCTTCGCTTTATGAAAAGCCTGTGCGCGGCATTTCGTGCCTTCGCGCCACTAAAATGCGGCGCATCCCTTCGCCATATGCGTAGGAATGCGCCGCAGATTATTATAAAGCTATGCGCTTATCAGATTTCGACAACGCCATCGTAAATCTTTTCGCAGTCGCCGGTCAGGTAAACCGTCTCGTCGGTGTACTTGACGTCCAGACGGCCGCCCTTTACGTCCACGCGGATGTCCTCATCCTTGGGGCAGAAGCCGTGCAGTACGGAGGCCACAGCAGCCGCGCACGCGCCCGTGCCGCAAGCCCAGGTTTCGCCCGAGCCGCGCTCCCACACGCGCATCTTGATGTGAGTGCGGCTTACCACGGTCACGAATTCGATATTGGCGCGCTCCGGGAATATATCGTTATACTCCAGCAGCGGGCCTATCTTGTCCAGCTCTACGGCGTTTACCTGAGGCACGAATATCACGCAGTGCGGATTGCCCATGGACAGGCAAGTTACCTTAAACTCATGTCCGGCCACGGTCACGGGCGCGTCGATCACCGGATCGCCCTTGAGCGTGGTGGGCACCTTTTCGCTGTCGAGTATCGCGGGGCCCATATCTACGCGCGCCGCAGTTACGTTACCCGCGGGCAGGAACAGCTTAATGTGCTTTATGCCGCTGCGAGTCTCTATGTCCATTTCGGTCTTATGCACAATGCCCGACTCGTATAGATACTTGGCCATGCAGCGGATCGCGTTGCCGCACATCATACCTTCGGAGCCGTCCAAATTGAACATGCGCATCTTGGCGTCCGCAACGCGCGAAGGCAGCATGGTCACTACGCCGTCGCCGCCTATGCCGAAATGGCGATCGGACAGGAGTACCGCCAGCGATTCAGGGCTGATGATGTTCTCCCTGAAGCCGTCGAAGTAGATATAGTCGTTGCCGCAGCCCTGCATCTTGGTAAAGGACAGGCGCGTCTTTTCGGTGCGCAGATGGCCGATGTCGACCAGCTCGGTGGATATGAGCGAGTAGCGCGAGCGCAGCGAATTGGCCAGCGCGACGGCGGTATCCAGCGAGGTCAGGCAGGGTATGGCGCGCTCGACCGCCTTGCGGCGAATCTTAACCGAGTCGCGGTTGGGCAGACGACCCTTGGCAGAAGTGGATATTACGTACTGCACCTTGCCGCTGTCCAGCAGGGTCATGGCGTTAAAGCTGCTCTCGTGAATCTTGCCTATCACCTGCGACTTGATGCCCGCCTCGGCCAGCACGCGCGCGGTGCCCTCGGTGGCGTACAGCTCGAAGCCCAGCTCGGCATACTTGCGCGCGATGTCCGGAATCTCGAACTTATCGGTGTCGCGCACGGATATGAACACGCCGCCGTGCTTCTGCATGTTATAGCCAGCCGCAGTCAGACCCTTGAACAGGGCTTCCTCCAGCGACTTGCCCACGCCCAGCACTTCGCCGGTGGACTTCATTTCCGGCCCCAGCTGGGTGTCCAGATCCATCAGCTTTTCAAACGAGAATACCGGCACCTTGACCGCGACGTACGGTGGCGCCTTGTACAGGCCGCAGCCATAGCCCATGTCGCGCAGGTTTTCGCCCAACATGCAGCGCGTGGCCAGATCGACCATCGGCACGCCCGTTACCTTGCTCAGGTAAGGCACGGTACGCGAGGAGCGCGGGTTAACCTCGATCACGTAGATTTCATGCTCGTAAATTACGTACTGAATATTGATAAGGCCGTGCGTATCCAGCGCCAGAGCGAGCTGACGGCTGTTTTCGACTATACGGTCGGTTATGTCGCCGTTCAGGCTGCGCGGCGGGTATACGGCAATGGAGTCGCCCGAGTGTATGCCTGCGCGCTCGATATGCTCCATTATGCCGGGTATCAGTATGTCCTTGCCGTCCGATATGGCGTCTACCTCGACCTCGATACCCATAAGGTACTTGTCGATGAGCACGGGATTATCCTGCTTATGGCTCAGGATTATCT
>USEE01000016.1 GCA_900553645.1 uncultured Eubacteriales bacterium | reverse complement strand
ATGAAGCACAGGCTGGTGATAACATCGGCGCGCTGCTTCGTGGCGTTCGGGCTGTCGATATGGTTCGGCTTTCCGGGCGTGTGCTTCTCCAACATATGCGCGTGGATTGCGGCGGACTCGTTCCTTGTGCCCGCGTTCATACACTGCCGCAAGGTAGTTGTACGATCTCCGCTGTACGGCGGGCCGCGCAAGTGGTCTGAAAAGGATAACGAAAGCGCAGCGGCGCAATAAATCGGCTGAACTAATAAATATAAGGCGGGCGTATCCGAATCACCGGGTACGCGCGCTTGTGTTTTCGTTTAGTTAGTTCAGGCAGGAAATCGCACCTGCAGTCGGAAGCCAAGTTCTGAATCCGCCGCATTCGCGGCCTGAGCAGTCATACTCCCCTGCCCAATCGGTTCAGTCAGCCGAGGAACGCGCCCTCTTTTTCAAGCTGTGCGCGTATCGCCTGTACGTCGGCGTGCTTTACGCCCACGCCCGCCTTGGCCGCGATGGCCGCCGCTACGCCCGCCGCCTCGCCCAGCGTGGTAACGATGGGCATTATGCGTATGGAGGCCTGCGCAGCGTGCGTGGCCGATATGCAGCGTCCCGCGACAAGCAGGTTGGCCGCGCCCTTGGGCAGCAGACTGCGGTACGGGATGGTGTACCACTTGCCCGCCGGGAAATAGTAATGGCTGGTGCCGCTGCCGTCGGGGCTATGAATGTCTATGTCGTAATTGCCCGCGGCAATCGCGTCGTCGAAGCGCACGCAGTCCTTCAGGTCATATTCGGTCAGCACGTATTCGCCCACTATCATGCGGCTTTCGCGCACGCCGATTTCGCTGGCCGAGTAGAGCAGCTGGCTGTGCTCGAAGCCGGGCACGTTGTCGTGCAGGAAGGTGTACATCTCAAGCATCTGCTCGCGCGCGGTCATTTCGGCGTTGGTCACGTCCAGCGGATCGGTTGGGTTGAGCTTTACCACGCGCGTGGTATTGAAGTGCAGCACGCCGTCAACCAGCGTGTGAAACACAAGCACGTCCTCGCGCGGATTCTTGATCTTGCCCTCGGATTGGAACTGTTTGTAGAGCCGCTGCATAAGCGGACGGCTTTCCTTGTACTTCTCTATATCGACGTTGCCTATGCGGAAGCACAGCGTCATCGGCTGGCACAGGTTGTCCTCGCGCCCCAGTTGGAACGGGCAGCCCGCCTGCGCCGCAAGGTCTGCGTCGCCGGTCGCGTCGATGAACGTATGCGCGCTGAATTTGAGCGTACCCGCCTTGCTGGCGACGCTTACCGACTTTATGGTTTCGCCGTCCTTTTCAACGCCCGCCAGCATTACGTGGTACAGCACGCTTACTTTTTCGCGCCTGACCAGACGGTCCAGCGCTATTTTCAGGTATTCCTCATGTATGTTTTCGCCCTGCCCCTGACGATAGCCGCCGATTTCATTCAGCATTGCGCGCAGTTCGGTAAAGAAGCCCTGACTGAGCAGCAGCCGCTTGCCGTCAACCTGCGTGCTGTACGGCATGAACGGGTTTATCAGGCAGGTGCCCGCCGCGCCGCCTAAAAAGCCCGCCTTTTCGAGTATCAGCACGTCTAAGCCCAGTCTGCGCGCCGCAACAGCCGCCGCAACGCCGGTCATGCCGCCGCCTACTACTATCAGGTCCCATTGCTTGTTTGTATATTCCGAAACGCCCATCGTCCTTCATCCTCCCATGTGCGTCATTTAATACATGAAGTATACGATAGCTGCGCGGCTTTCGCAATAGTTTACGCAAAGTTATATTGCAGGCTAGGTTCAAAACTTTTCACTTCTTCCTATTATAATTATATATTCAAGTTTTTGTCTTTTCCATCATCCCAGCCGCACTTTAATTTGAGGGCTTTTCGATCTGAACATGCTCAATTTCAGTCAGTTACAAATTCTTGTCAGAATTTTTTGCCCGCTTTTATTGACCCGGTGCGCGGGCGGTGTTATACTTCACGCAAAGTAATATGATTGGAGATACCATTCATGACAAACAATAGATTAATTACCGCCGACGTCGTGGTATGCGGCGCGGGCACGGCGGGCGCGGTAGCCGCAATCGCGGCGGCCGATCAGGGACGGGATGTATTGCTTATCGAACAAAGCGGCTCTGCGGGCGGCAGTGCGTCGCTGGGTCTGGTAACACCCATGATGCACACCGGCATTGCGGGCAATCCCATGTGTTCCTACCTCAGCCTTGAAATCAACCTCCGCATGACCGAAATCGGCGCGGCGGCGGGCGACGGCTCGGCGTTCGACCCGACCATGCTGCCGTTTGTGCTGGAGCAGATGCTCCTTGAGCGCAAGGTGCATGTAATGCTGCACACGACCATAATCGGCGCAAAGCGCGACCACAGGCGCTTAACTGAGCTGGAGATATTCAGCAAATCCGGCCGCGCAACCGTATCGGGCGCGATGATAATCGACGCGACCGGCGACGGCGACGTGTGCGAGCTGGCCGGGCTGAACATGCTGCACGGCAACGAAGAGGACGGCAAGAACCAGCCGGTATCGCTCCGCTACATCGTGGGCGGCGTGGACAAGGCTGCGTTCTGCGAATACCTGAAAAAGTACTACAAAAACTCCTTCCAGCCGGAGAGCGTATCGGGCGCGGTCACCCGCGGCGACGGGCGCACATGGCCGCTCGACCCGGTATTCGACGCGGCGATTGAGGCGGGCGAAATCGTGTATGAGGACGCTATATACTGGCAGTTTTTCAGCATTCCGGGGCGCAAGGACTGCATCGCGTTCAACTGCCCCGAGTTTTTCGACATACACGACGCGGACGACGGCGACAGCCTGACCGAGGTGCAACTGCAGGGCAAGCAGGCGATTCTGCGGCAATTGCTGTTCTATCGCAGGCACTTCGGCGGTTTTGAAGGCGCGTACATCGCCTCGGTTGCGCAGTTCGTGGGCGTGCGCGAATCGCGCCGCGCCGTGACCGAGCATGTGATTACCGCGGAGGAGCTGCTGACCCACACCAAATTCGACGACGCGATATGCCAGTCGAACTACCCGGTGGACGTGCACGGACGCAAACTGCGGTGCGAGACTATACGCCCCGCCGCGCCCGACGAGCCGCCGTTTTACGAGGTTCCGCTGCGCGCGCTGATCGTGCGGGATGTGGATAACCTGCTGGTCTCTGGGCGCAATCTGGGCGCGGAGTTCGTGGCGCAAAGCTCGATACGCATAATACCCACCTGCCGCGCGATGGGCGAAGCGGCGGGCATCGCGGCCGCGTTTGCTTGCGGACGCTCTGACAAAAACGCGCACTCGATAAGCGGGCGCGACGTTCGCGCGGAGATGCTCCGGCGCGGCGCACAGTTTGCCGATAGGCCGGGCTTAAATGACGTGCGGCATTGACGCACATCGCGCTGTATAGTAAAATATATTTCGCGCGAATTGGAATGTGCTTCGAATTCATTGCTTTAAGTCAGATTAATTGCGCCCTGTTTTCATTTCAGGAATACCCGGCTTAATCATGCGCCTGAACTTAACGCTGTTTCATAGGACTTTGTTCAAGTGAAAGGCAGAATCTCCTGCTTTTGACTCAACGGCTTTTGAAGTGCGCTCCGACACTATACGGCGCGTCGGCAGGTACAACATGCAATACTATCTCGCCCCGATGGAGGGACTTACCGGATACATATACCGCAACGCACATCGGGCGGTGTTCGGCGGTATGGACAAATACTTTACGCCCTTTATAACGCCCAACCACAACCGCAGTCTGACCAGCCGCGAAATGCGCGACGTGCAGCCCGAGCACAACGCGTCCGACGTAGTGCCGCAGATCATGGCAAACGACGCGGCGGCGTTCATATGGGCGGCGGACAAGCTGGCTCAATTGGGATATGACGAGGTCAATCTGAACTTGGGCTGTCCCTCGCGCACGGTCGTGACCAAGGGGCGCGGCGCGGGGTTTCTCGGGCGGCCCACGGCGCTGGACGAATTTCTGGCGCAGGTATTCGACTGCGTGCGCATACGTGTTTCGGTCAAGGCGCGCATAGGGCTAAGCGACTGTGCAGAGCTGCCGGGACTCATGAGCATATTCAACCGGTATCCGATATGCGAACTCACGCTGCACGCGCGCGTGCAAAGCGCGTATTACAAAGGCGTGCCCGATCTGTACTCATACGAGCGCGCGGCTCGAATGGCCAACATGCCGCTGGCGTACAACGGCGACGTATTCTCCCCCGCCGACGCAGCGGATATTGAGAAGCGCTTCCCCTCGACCGTCGCGATAATGATGGGACGCGGCGTTATGGCCAATCCGGCGCTTGGCCGCGAAATACGCGGCGGCGCGCCCGCGAGCGCGGACGAGCTGAGGACGTTCCACGACATGCTGATACACGGCTATATCGAGGACATGAACGACAAGACAAACGCCATACTGCGCATGAAGGAACTGTGGTCTTACATGGGCGCGATATTCCCGGGTGCCGAGAAGCCGCTCAAACAGCTGAGAAAATCCAAACGGCCTGAAGATTATTTTGCCGCAGTCGATGAGGTATTCGAGATGGCGCAATAGCATTCGATGCTTGAATTTATAGCTTTCCAAACCATCCGAAACGGAGGAATTTAGATGGCGAACTTTGTCCAAAGGTTCATTGACATAAAGACGCGCATAGGCGGCAATCGCGAAAAGCACGACTTTGAATTCACATTCGGCACGCCCGTAGAGACGCGCAGCGGCATCACCATGCCAGCCGCGCATATACGGCGCATAATCGCCGAGACCGACTTCGCAATCAAACTGAATGCAGAGCTGGGCGGCAAGTTCAACGACTGCGTGGATGTGGCGCTGAGCACGCTGGCGCTCGCGCTGGACACGGACGGCGCGATAACCCGCACTGCCGCCGCCGAGGCCGAGGAAGCGCTTTTGCCCATGAGCGACGCTGCGCACGAATACGATGTGCTGTGCGCCGCGCACGCGCATATCGACATGAACTGGATGTGGGGCTGGCAAGAGACAGTCGCGGCCACGCTGTCCACATTCCGCACTATGCTGAACCTGATGAAGGAATACCCGGAATTCAAATTCTCGCAGTCGCAGGCCTCGGTATACAAAATCGTCGAGGAATACGACCCCGACATGATGCGCGAAATTCAGCAGCGCATACAGGAGGGCCGCTGGGAAGTGACCGCCAGCGCGTGGGTCGAAACCGACAAGAACATGCCCGACACTGAATCGCTGATACGCCACATTGCGCAGACCCGCAAGTACCTGCACGAAGTATGGGGCGTGCCGGGCGAATCGCTGAACATTGACTTTTCGCCCGATACGTTCGGCCACAGCGCGTTTGTGCCCGAGATAGACGCATTCGGCGCGGTCAAGTACATGTACCATTGCCGCGGGCTTACCACCAAAGACGTAATATATCGCTGGCAGGCTCCGTCGGGCGCGGAGGTGCTGGTGTACCGCGAGCCGTACTGGTATAACAGCGGCATCACCCCCGATGTGGGCACTGGCGTTATCGAAATTTCACGCTGCTCGGGCGGGCTGAAGACCGGGCTCATCGTATACGGCGTTGGCAACCACGGCGGCGGAGCCACGCGCCGCGATGTTGAGCGCATAATCGAAATGCAGGAATGGCCGGTATTCCCGCGCGTGCGCTTCGGTTCGTTCGGCGAGTATTTCAAAAAGGCTGAGGCAGTGCGCGACAATCTTACGCTGCGCACGGGCGAGCTGAACGCAATATTCACGGGCTGCTACACCACCCAGTCGCGTATAAAGCGCGGCAACCGCAGCAGCGAAGCCGCGCTGATGGACGCGGAGACGCTGAGCGCGCTGGCCGGTTCGAGCATACCCGCCGAGCGCGGCGACAAGGCGTGGCGCAACGTGCTTTTCACGCACTTCCACGACATACTGACCGGCTCGTGCGTGCAGGAGAGCCGCGAGCACGCGATTGGTCTGCTGGCCGAGAGCATGGCAGTCGCGCAGACCGCCTCCTCCAGCGCAATTACGCGCATTGGCGAACACATCGACACTTCGATCTATCCCCTGCGCGACGTGGAAGGCACTCAGTCGGAGGGCGCGGGCGTGGGTTACGGCATCAACGTATACGCGGGCGTGGGCATGGGCATAGAGGCTTACGCGGGCGTGCCCAACCCGGAGCGCGGCCGCGGACGCACGCGCGTATACACCGTGTACAATCCCTGCGCCACGGTGCGCGACGAGGTTGTGGAAATCACCGTGTGGGACTGGCCGTTTGACCTGGGCCGCATAGAAGTACTGGGCCCGGACGGAAAGCAGCTGCCGCACGCGCTGATTACCGCCGAGCCGGAAAAGTACTGGGATCACCTGAAGATACGCCTGCTCACGCGCGTAAGCGTGCCGGCGCTGGGCTATGCGACGCTGGCCGTTACCGAACGCGCCGCCGACGAATATCCCACCTATCGGCTGGCTGACGTGCGCACTGAAGATGTATACAGCGACGCAGTTATGGAGAACGAGCATCTGCGCGCGGTATTCTCGCGCATGGACGGCGCGCTCATATCGCTCACCGACAAGGCCGACGGACGCGAGCTGATACCTGAGGGCAAGCGCGGCCAGCTGATGCTGATCGACACCGAGTCCTCCTCCAGCGACGCATGGCACATTGGCCGCTGGCTGAACGCGCATCCGCTTAGCACTGTGCGCATAACGCCGAGTTCGAACGCGCTGCGCCAGTCGCTTGAGATCGAGCAGAATGTGCTCGGCTCCAGCGTCACCACCTGCGTATCGCTCAGCGCGGGCGCAGCTGCGCTCAAGTACGAGTTCCGCGTCGACTGGAACGAGTGCGCCAAGGGCGATACCGTGCCGGTGCTGGTGTACAACGCGCCCGTATCTGCGGGCTGCATGTCGCGCATGGACGTGCCCGCGGGCGTGATCGACCGCGAGCCTAAGCCGCAGGATCTGCCCGCGCTCACTTTCGCGGCGGCGGTCAGCGGCGACCGCGCGGCGTACCTCGCCAGCGATTGCAAGTACGGCTATCGCAACTGGGATGGCGATCTGTCGGTTACGCTGATCAACAGCGCCGGTTCGCCAGACCCGTACCCGGAGCGCGGCATACATCGCATAACCGTATGGCTGGGCGCTTCCCAGTCGGATGCGGTCGCGCTCAAGAACGCGGCGCGGCTGCTCAGCCACCCGGCGCAGGTGTGCTCCACCGGCATACACGCGGGCACTCTGCCCACCTGCACCAGCCTTATGGGATTTGAGGCGGGCAGCAGCGTACTCAGCAGCCTGTTCCGCGACGGCGACGAGATCGTGGCGCGCGTATACGAGCTAAACGGCAAGGCGGACGAGATTCGCATGACCGTACCCGGCGCAAGGAGTGCGCGGCTCACCGATCTGGACGGGCGCACCGTGGGCGCGGCCAGCGTCGCGGGCGATGAAGTTAAGTTCGCCGCGCGTGCGCACGGCATTACTCAGGTGATAATCGAAATTTAAGCAATTGCAGCGGTACTGAAGCGCTTGCAGGAGCACCGCTTCCCCTACCCCTGCCAGCATTTGAGCTATGATTACGGCGGGCATCCGTTTATCCCGATGGAATCGAAGGACACAAAGCTGTTCAAGGGCAATCGCGGCAAGAATAAAGAGGGCGGACTGAAGGCGCGCATGGATTCGCTTGAGTGTGTCTCAAGCGGAACAATTCGCAGACCCAAGTGGATTTTGCGTCAGTTCAAGGAAGAAACCCGAAGGCTTAGCAGCGCTAAGTCGAGCCTTGTGACGCAGAAATGGCGCAACGCCACCCGAAATTGCGAATTAGGGGATTTTTGAGACACACTCTAACTATATATCTTACTTTTCAAACAGCAGCCAGTTCTGGGCGTGCGCCTGCTCCATTACGTACATCTGGAGCTTTACTTCCTCGTTCTTTATCGGGAAGTCCGCGCCGTTTACCAGCGTGTCGTAGAATACCTCGTAGAACTTTATGCCCTTGGCATCGAACTCGCGCTTTTCCAGGCCGGTGGCTTCCCACTTGCCCTCGCGCATGGGGAGCTTGTCCACGCAGTAGAGCGGCTCGCCCTTTTCGTTGCGCAGCGGTACGGAGGTGAGTTCCTTCGGCTCGGCCTCGGCCTCGTTAAAGTACTTCCACTCGAGCTGCTGGCCATTGCCGTGCAGCGTGCCGCGCGTGCCCTGAATGAAAAAGCGGTCGCCCGGATATGCGTTGCAGGAGCTTATCTGAACGTCGCACACGGGCGCGCCCGGCGCGGCCATAATTAGCTTTACATAGTCCTCACCGTCGCCCAGCGTAAGCGCGCGATCCATCGCGCAGAACACGCGCACGTCCTTGGGGAAGCCCATCAGGTCGAGCGCCATGTCCACGGGATGCGGGCCGGTGTTGCGCAGCGAACCGGCGCACCAGGAATGAATGGTCTGCCAGTCCCAGCGGCGAGAGAAGCCGTCGTACTGCAGCGCGACCTGCACTATACGGCCCAGCGTGCCCTCGGCGATGATTTCCTTTATCTTAATGAACTCGGGCGAGAAGCGGCACAGCTGGAATACGTAGTAATGGCCGCCGCCGCGCTTTTCGGCGGCGAGTATGTCCTCAAAGTCGGCCACGTCGCGCGCGGCGGGCTTTTCGGACAGCACGGTCATGCCATGCTCGAGCAGGTAGCGGCTGATCGGCGCGTGATCCATGCTGAACGAGGCGTTCACAACGAAGTCAAACTTGTCCTGAACGTCAACCAGCTTCCTGTAATCATCGAGCGGCTCAATGCCCAGCTCGGCGCGCATCATGTCGCGGCGCTGTGCGTCGATTTCCACGCCCACAGTCACTTCGTACTTATCGGTCAGCTGCTTAAACATATGATTATGTATATCGCGGCCGCTGCGCCCATAGCCTATGAGCGCCACTCTCAACTTTTTCATTTTTTCAAAGCCTCCCGGATATAGCTAATGTATTGAGGGAATGCAACCTCAGGATCCGCAAGTTCGGGGTGCCACTTCTTCTCCCACTCAAGCGACATATAGCCGTCGAAGCCGTCGTCGCGCAGGCGGCGCGCAATGCCCGCCACGGGCAGATCGCCCTCGCCCATGAGCACCTGCGCCTGATTTGCGCGCAGCAGATCCTTTACATGCACATGGCGGATGTAGGGCTTGAAGGGCTGATAGAACTTATCAAAATTGTCGCCGCAATCCGCGTCCGAATTGCCGATGTCCCACAGTATGCCAAAGTTTTCACGGCCCACGCTGTCGAGCAGCTTCTGCAGGCGGAACGCATAGTTGAATTCGCCATGCGCCTCGATCAGCACGCCCACGCCGGTGCCCTCGGCGTAATCGCACACCGCGCGTATGCCGTCGGCCACGCGCTTTACGGTTTCGTCCTCATGCGCGGGATCGGGCACCTTGTCGCCGAACACGCGGATATAGGGTATGCCCATGCGCGCGCACACGTCCACCGCCATGCGGCCTTCCTCTACCGCCGCGTCGTAGCCGGCGGGATCGTGGAATGTGGCCGACGTGCCGATGTCGGTTATGGCAAGGCCGGCGTTTTTAAGGTCGCGCAGGGTGTCCTGCTGCTGACCCGGCATGAAGCGCGCCATGCGCTCGGGGCGCATTTCGCCCTCGAGGCCGCGGATTTCAAAGCCGTCGAATCCCATTTCACTGGCATTTTTAAGTATCTGTTCCCAGCTCCAGTCGGGGCAGCCCAGAGTGCTGAATGCAAGTTTCATTTTTTACATTATCGCCTTTCGCCAGAATTTGCATGGCTGTTCCTTGTATACTTTAATTCAAATCTGGTGGAATGTCAATATGGAATTTACGCCGCAGGACAATATTTGCACATGTCCTGCGGCGTAAATGATATTATGTTTATTTAATTGAGTTAATTACAGTCACCAATTCCGTCTCGCTCAGATCAGGTTCTGCGCTGATTGCGATTGAATAGCCGTCCCTTACTGTAAACGCGACGCTGTACGCCCCATCCGCACCATTCAGCGTGATTCCGCCCAACTGATGCACGTACTCAAATTCCTCGTATATGCCGCTTATATCGCCGCCGTTCCACACGGCCACGTTCACGCTGTCGCCGTTGCCCTTCAGTTTTTTTCTTATTGTCCACGTTTCAGGCGGTTTCACCATGTATACAACTGAGCGCGGCAATATGTTGCACGGGATTTGGGATTTTTTCAGATTTTTTTGAGAGGAGGGCATCTGCGCCTAATTCATTTCAAACATGGTACAAATTCAAACTCATCTTCTCCCCGTTTACATTTTTCTCATGTTTTGATATAATACCATCTGAATCAATCGAGAGTCATTGGAGGGCGGTCATATGGATGGCTGGCTCACTGGACAGGGTGCGTTTGAACTGGGCGGCATATCCTCTGCGCGCGAAATCACATGTGCGCAAAACGAGATGCGCCTGATTATCGCGCCCGAGGGCAGCTGCGAGGTTGTGTTCGACGACGGGGCGGTTACGCTGGCGGGCGACAAGGTGCTGCTTCTGCGCGGCGCAGCGCCTATCGCGGTCAGGCCTTCGGCGGACGCGCGGCTCTGCCAAATATCGATAAAGCCTGGAGCGGCACGCGCGGGCGTAATGTCTCCCGCGGACATGTACGCCGTGTATGCCGACTACCGGGGCTTTTGCGCGCTGGATGCGCGCCATTTTCTATTTCACGACAAACAGGCGCATGTAATCAGCGCCAGCACGCTTATCGCCTCATACCAGCAATACGACGCGTGCGAGCGCGAGCTGCTGACTGGCTGTGCACTGTGCACGCTTTTGTTGTGCGCGGCGGCGGCGTGCGTGCGTCCCAGCGAGAGCGCCCCGCCGGGCAACCGGCATGTGCGCGCGGCGATACAATTCATGCGAGACAACTACATGTTCGACATAACCACCGAGGACATAGCGCGCGCCGCGGGCGTGCACGTGGGGCATCTGCACCGGCTGTTCGCCGAACAGACCGGCAGTCACCCCGGCCAGTACCTCAACAGCCTGCGCATGGAAAAGGCGCGCTTCTTGCTGGCGCGCACCGACCTTAGTATGCTGAGCATATCCAAGCTGTGCGGCATCGCCACTCAGCAGTATTTCAGCCGGTGCTTCAAACGCTGCTCGGGCGTAACGCCGCAGGAATACCGGCGCACATACGCGGTCACGTGCGACTACCGCAGTATGCGCACCGCGGATACGATCGATTTTCGCGAGGTGTAAGGCATGATTTCCATATATTCTTCCTGTTTTCGCGAAAGCGATTACGTGCCGGTGGTATATGCGTACTACGACCGCGCGGACATGCTGTCAACGACGCTGGATGATATAGACCATTCGCATTCACTGTGCGAGATAATGTATGTAGCCGAAGGTTCGGCCGCGATGGACGTGGGCGGCAAGCACGTTGCGCTGTCGCGGCGGCAGTTCATATTCATCGATTCGGGCGTGCGGCATAAGCTTACATTGGATGAATCCTCGCCTTTCGGCATGATAAATATCGAATTTCAGTTTGAGCCGAGCGATGGCCGCTGTCCCAGCATCAAGGCGCTGGCGCAGAGTTCGGCCGCGCTGGGGCGCATGCTTTCCTCGCCCGCACCGTATATGGTACTCACCGACGAGGACGGCGCGCTGCACGATTTGCTCAAGCAGATCGTACTGAGCGCGGACTCGACGCGCGTGGAGTCGGAGCGCATATGCTCGCTTATGGCTACGCAGATAATGCTTTTAATGGCGCGGCTGTGGCAGAAGTCGCGGCTGCCCGCGCGTTCGGCGCACGTGGCCGAGGCGCTGGGCATAATCGACAAGCGATACGCGAGCGAGCTTACGGTGCTGGCTATCGCGCAGGAGCTGCATATCCACCCGACTTACCTGCATAAGCTGTTCCGCGAGGAGACCGGGCATTCGGTATGCGAGTACATACAGCATGTGCGGCTGGAGCACGCGCGGCTGCTGCTGGGCGAAAACTACACGCTGCGCGACGCGGCGGCGGCGGTGGGCATATCCAGCCCGCAATACTTTTCCAAGCTCTTTAAGCGGGCCTACGGCATGACTCCGGGCGAATACCGGGTTCGGGGCAAACTGGTTGGTCATGGCGTTTAGACGCTACCACCGACTGTGCGCATCGCGGCGAGCGGCCGGTGTTTTTATGTCATACCTCCCCTTGCGCCCAATTTCCAGCTGCTTTTTAACATAAATCTCTTGCAACAGCGCGAATTATATGGTAGAATGTTTTTCATAATTTTTAAGGGAGTGGTTTTGTGGACGACGTACCTGAACCGGGTCGATCATGCGAATATCTGAATCTTGTGCGTGCGGGCGACGGCGCTTTATTTTAGCGCGTGTCACTTTGCAGGCTTTTTTTGCGCTTAAAAACGATCTGTGCCGCCTGCCAATGG
>USEE01000015.1 GCA_900553645.1 uncultured Eubacteriales bacterium | reverse complement strand
TTTGAAGGAAGCGGACTGGATAGTGGAGATGGGGCCGGAAGCAGGCGCGAACGGCGGGCATGTGATCGCACAGGGCACGATTCCCTCAATTGAAAACAATCCTGCGTCGCAGATCGGGCCGTTCCTGTCGGGCAAAGCCAAAACCAAGCTTAGGGACTGTACAGCTAAAGAAAAATTGTTTGCAAACGGCACGATACATCTGTCCACTGACAAGATCCACACCGTCAAGCCGCTGGAGGTGGACATTCCCAAGGGGCGGCTTACCGTCGTCGCCGGTGTGTCGGGCTCAGGCAAAACCACAATGGTGCTGGAAAGCCTGATACCCGCGCTGGAGGCAAAGATCGGCGGCGGCGCACTGCCCACTCATATCCGCTCGATCAATGCGGAGGGCATCGCGCATGTCAAGCTGATCGATGCAACGCCAATTGGTATCAACGTGCGTTCCACTGTGGCCACATACGCGGGCGTGCACGATGAACTTCGCAAGATATACGCCAGGTCGTCTGACGCAAAGGCACGCGGCTATAAGGCCGGTGATTTCTCCTACAACACCGGCTCATTGCGCTGCTCCGGCTGCGACGGCACGGGCGAGGTCAGTCTGGACGTGCAATTCCTGCCTGACGTAAATATACCCTGCCCGGACTGCCGCGGCTCGCGCTATGCAAAGGCGGCGTATGATGTCAGGCTGACCAACAAGGCGGGACAGGCGTTTTCATTGCCTGAACTGATGGACATGGACGTAAACTCCGCCCTCGGCTTCTGCAAGGATATGAAGGCGGTCAATCAGAAGCTTAACACGCTTAAACAGTTGGGTCTGGGCTACCTGACGCTGGGCGAGGAAACGCCTAGTCTTTCCGGCGGCGAGGCTCAACGCCTGAAGCTTGCCAGCGAGATCGGCAAGACCCAAACGGATTCCGTGTTTGTATTCGACGAGCCGTCGATAGGTCTGCACCCGCTGGATGTAAAGGTGCTGCTGGGCGTTTTTCAGGCGCTTCTGGATAACGGCGCGACGGTAATCGTTATTGAACACGACCTCGACGTAATCCACAACGCCGACTATATAATCGACATGGGGCCGGGCGGCGGCGAATCGGGCGGCCGGATAGTGGCGAGCGGAACGCCGCAGGAAATCAAACTGAATCCGTCCAGCATTACCGGCAAGTTCCTGTGATGCCACCTTGCGGTACATGCTTAGGCGGTTTGCAATGGCATTTAGTGTAAGCCACTAACGCCTTGGCGCGCCGCCTTGACAGGGACAGGCAAATACCATATAATTGAGCATAACGATTAAGATGAGATTTCAGGGCTTTATTTGGAGGTGCTTTTATGAAGAAGGGTGCATTGCTGCTGGCGCTTATGCTGGCCGCGTCCGGCGTGGGCAGCGTTGCCGTGGCCGATCAGGTCGACACTGCGGCGCAGACTACTCCCGAGGCGACCGCTCAGGCCGACGCGGCTGAGACTGACGCGGCACAGGCGACGCAGGCTCCCGACACTGCCGATGCGCAGTATCAGGCGCTGGAGCGCGGCGCAAAGGGCGAGGACGTGCGCGCGCTGATGCAGCGGCTGTACGATCTGGGCTACTATAAATCCGATGTGGACGATACCTTCGGCAAGGGCATGGCGCGCGCGGTAAGGCTGTTCAATGTGCGCTGTGGACTGGGCAGCAGCGAAGTCGCCAGCGTGGAGACTCAGCAGCTCGCCTTTGCCGCAAATGCGCCCGTGTACGACATTATGCCGCCCCGCATAACCGGCGTGCGGCTGGAGCAGTACGAGGGCAAGCCCGTATTCAGCATAACCGCCTACAACCCGCAGGAGAGCGACATAACCTTCCTGAGCGTGATATTCCGCTGTTACGACGCAAACGGTGCGCAGATATACGCGACTGCCGCCGACGCGTCTCAGCTTACCAATGAGCCGAAATTCGGCAAGTACCGCGACATAAAACTGGCAAGCGGCGAGACGCTGGACATGAGTACGCTCACCTCGTTCGACCTGAGCGCGTATCCGGGCGTAAGCCGCGTTGACGTGGCCGTCTACTGCTATCAGGCGGGGCGCGACATAATGATCGTGCCCGAAAGCTACTTTACGTGGGTGTCCAGCGACGGCACGACCACGGGCAACGAAATCAGCCAATCCGCGATAGCCCTGCGCAACCGCACGAGCGAACAGGACAAGCAGGCCTCTCGCTTCGATCTGGGCATAAGCACCGAGCATGTGTACGCGTACGAGAGCGACTATTACGGCGTGCCGGTGGGTATGTATCTGAACAGCGTCGAGCCAAGCAGCATCGCCGCCAATGCGGGACTGCAGGCGGGCGATGTAATCACAGCCATAGCAGGCATACCGCTGGACTTCGACGAGGCGCTTTATATAATCAAGGCGCAGATGGAGCCGGGCGTTGAATACGCGCTGGACTACTCGCGCGCGGGCGTGACAAACACGACAATGATAAGCTGGACCGAGACCGCCGACGCGGAGTAAAAGGGGAGACGCGATATATGTACCCGGATGGACTTGCGATAGGTGCGGCGACGATACTCGCGGTGCTGTATGCCAACTGGTGCGGTACGTCCCTGCCGCAATGCCTGTCGGTGGGCGTGTGCGCGGGATTGGCGCTGGACTTTGTCCTAAGAAAGGCGCTTTCGCGCGGCGCAAAACATCGCGGCTGAAACTGAATATATGAATGAAGCCTCTGTTCCGATCTGTTGGAACAGGGGCTTTAACAATGTATAGGCAGTTGGACAAGACTTTTCAGACAGGACGCGCAGCTGAATCGGTTAATCGAACTGAATGAAACTGAACGGGCCATCTTCACAGACCATATATCAAGGCTACATAGTCAGAATGCCGCCTTTTTAGTCAAAGACAGTCTGACGGATTTTCGCTTGCCGCATAAGACAGTAAGCACTGTACGCCTGGCTTTCCCGCCTCAAGATAAAAAACCGCCCCTGCTCCAATGCGGAACAGGGGCGAAGCCATGCTTACATATCGCTTATGCAATACTCCATCGCGCTGACCTTGCCGTCCGTGACGGTGTAGTGCAGCTCGACAAGCTGATTGCCGTTTCGCGTGTACATGTAGTTGATGCTGGAAATCTCGTCGCCCGAATCGTACTCGACCCAGCCGTACTGGTCGTTGTCAAGCGTGTACAGCTCGCGCTCGCTGCCGGACCTGGAGTGCTTTTCGTCGCGGAACAGCGCGATCACGTCCTCGGCCGCCCAGCCCACCTTAGTATCGCGCACGCCGCGTATATCGTTATTGATTATGCGCACGGCGGTCACGACGGGCGTGCCGTTTTTGACGGTGAAGTCCACTTCGCCAAAGCTGTAATGCTGGGTGAAGAAGGTGTTGGTGTCGCCCGACGTGCTTACCAGCTTCTTAAACTGCTTGTTCACATCGTCCTGCGTGGTTACGTCCACATAGAACGACTTGAAGCGATCCTCGTCCGAGAACGCCGCCTTCAGTTCGCCTATGATCTCGTAGTCCGCGCTTGTCTCGCTGGAGAACACGCCGTCCGCGTTGCGCGCGATCATGCGCACCTTGTACGTGCCGGGCTTCAGGCGTATGCCGTCTGAATACTCGCTGGAGTCAGCCGTCGGCTCACTGCCGTCGGTGGTGTAGAATACGGTGCAGCCGTCGGGCACATTGACCTTAATTACCTTCGCGCCGTCATCGTCTGCCGAGTACTTGCCGGGCTTGGACGCGAACTGCGGAGCCTCGACGGTGGGGAAGGCGATGGTGTAGGTCTTGCTGGACTCGCCCGAGTACAGGTCGTTGAGGTAGGCAATCGCGCGCACGTTGAATACGCCCTCGCCCAGCTCGATCGGCAGCACATACTTGCTGGAGTATATGGTCGGCTGAGAACCGTCGGTGGTGTAGTATATAACCGCGCCCTCGTCACTGGCCATCTGCAGCTTGATCGCGTAGGAATACTCGCCCTCCTCGGGGTCGAAGCGCACCGGACTGGGGCCGTATTCCAGCAGCTGGGTGTGATAGTTCTCGTCGGCAGTGTTCTGGTACGCCAGCCGGAGTATGCTTACCATCTCGCTCTCGGACGCGTTGCGCGCGCGCATCAGCGAAATGACCTGCTCGTAAGGCGCGCTTTCGGTCGGGCGCAGGGTTATCGCCAGCCGGTAAGCGCGCTCGGCGCGTTCGGTGTTGCCTATGCTCATGAGCGTCTGCGCCAAACGTACCGCGCCGTCATAGTCGGACGAATCGCGGCTGAGCGCACTTTCGTAATACTCCGCGGCCTTTGCGGCGTCGCCAGCCTCCAATGCTTCATCGCCCAACTGCCAGTACGCCGTCGCGGGCGCGTTAAGCCCAACAGTGGCCTTCCAGCGCTGACCCGTGGGCGTGAACGTCAGAAAACATATCACAAGCAGCAGCAGCGCCATGAGACTCAGCAGCACGATACCGCCTATCATGAGCTTGTTGCGGTGCGGCTTGGCCGTCGTGCGCCGAATCTCCTGCTCGTCGTTTTCGTCGTCCTCCATCTCGTCAGGGTCGTATATAGGCTCGGTGGGGCGTTTGCGTGCGTACTCGCCGCCGCGCTGAGTGCGTCTGCGCGTTTCGGGTGCGCGCGTATTGCGGGTGCGGACGGGCTGTTCCTGCTCGTCCTGAGCGTCGTCAGGCTCGGCATAGTCGGCTGACTCGATAACAGGCGCTCTGCGGCGGCTGTTGGAGGATACAGCCTGAGAACCGCGCTGAGGCTTCATAACGCGTGTGGCGTCCATGTCCTGAGAATCATCCTCAGAATAGGCAGCCATCTGAGCCGCGCGCTGAGGCTTCATAACGCGTGTAGCGTCCACATCCTGACTAGAATCATCCTCGGAATAAGTATCCGCCTGAGCCGCGCGCTGAGGTTTCATAACGCGTGTAGCATCCACGTCCTGAGCAGAAGTATCCTCAGAATAGGCAGCCGTCGGAGCCGCGCGCTGAGGCTTCATAACGCGGGTGTCGCCTACCTCTTGCGCATATCCGCCTGAAACGTCGCTGAACCCCGCCGCCGCCAGCGGGTCGCGGCGCGGCGCAGCAGCGCGGCGCATACCTGCGTCCTGCCTGCCGTCTGCCGCCAGCGGATTGCGGCGCGGCGCGGTTTGCCGTGCGGCAGTGTGCGGCGCGTCGGGCGTTCCCGATGCGGGCAGAGGCCGCGCGTATGGCGAGCGCTCGATCTGAGCCGAGGCGCGCGCTTCACTCCTGCGCGTGGTCTGCGCTGCGTCGGGTACAGCCTGCGCACCGTTAAGCGGCATGCCGCACTGGGAGCAGAAGCGCGCGGATGGGTCGTTTTCGTATTGGCAATTGGTGCATTTCATTTGTATACCCCCGTATGTCGTGCACTTGGCGAGTGGCTTACATGTTCTTCATCGACTCGTAGTATTCGTCTCCGGCAAACTCGCGCTCGGTCTTGACCTCGCCGCCCAGCTCCTCTATCGCGTCGCGGATCTCCAGATAGTCGAGGTAGTTAAGCTCCTGCAGCTCCAACAGCGGCATAAGCTCCTCAATCGCGCGCGCATCGCCCAGCTTGCCCAGATACGACGCAATCAGCGCGCGGTTGTCGGGCATGGAGCGCAAAAGCTTTATCGCATAGTCGTATATGCGCTCGTCGCCCGGGAAGTTGCACGCTACGTCCAGCAGCACTATTCCGCGCTCAGGCTTGGCCTTGACCATCGCGTCGATCACGCCGGGCATAACCTTGTCGCCGATGCCCACCAGCATCTCGCCCGCCAGATTGCTCAGCTCGTTTTCGTCCTCGCGCGCGTGCGCAATCAGCGAAATCAGGTTGTTCATCGGGCGCTCGGACTGTATCTGCTCCAGCGTGCCCAGCGCGCTCATGCGCGCCTCGTCGCTCTGTTCGCGGTCAAATGCGATCTCCATAAGCGGTTCGACCGCTTCCTCGCCCAGCGCCGCGATGCGCTCAAGAAGCTGATCCGGCAGGGGAATGCTGCTGCGGATGTATTTGAGCATCCACTTGCACAGCATCTGCGGGTCGTCGTACTGCTCAAAGTACAGCGCCGGGGTCTGGCCGTCCAGCCAGTCCATCGGTATGTTTATCCATTTGAGGTATACGTCGGGCATCTGAGCTTCCATCTCGTCCACGTTCTTGTAATGCGAGCGATTCTCAGCCATCCAGCGCTGTACGTACTGATTAAAGTGGGAGTCGAAATTAATACACTTCATTGTAAATCCTCCTGCGGGTGAGAAATATGTATAAGCGAGTATACGGCGCGCGTGAACTTTGCGCAGTTGAGCCGACGCTTCTTGGCAATAGTGCGCAGGTTGAGCGCCTCGCCGTGGGTGATCCGGTACGCGCATTCCAGCGCGTTTGCATTAAGCCGCGCGTCCTGCCCGGAGCCTTCCGAGAAGAACGCCAGCGTGCGCAGAGATACTATGGCCTCGGGATGCTCGCGCAGCCTGCGCGCCGCGACGCGTATGTCAAGGCGGCTCTCGCTCTGCGCCATTATGCGGCACAGCGTGGTTTCATTGAGCGGGCGCAGTTTGTCGCGCAGGAATATCAACCGCGGCAGCGCCATGTCGGAGGCCGACATCAGCTCCATCGCCGCAATGCGATGATCGTCGGACGAATCATACGACGCAAGAAAGCGCCACAATGCCTTGCGCGCGCGTTCACTGCCCGCGTGCGCAAGCAGCGCGGCCGACGACGCGCTTATATCATCGTCGCGGAAGTAAAGGCCCCATTCCAGCGTGTCGGTCATTTCATCGTCGTATTTCGGTATTACGCCGCCCGCCGACGCAATCAGCATTATGCGCAGATCGGCGACGGTGCGCGCCCATGCTTCCAGCATCTCCTGATCGGGATACTTTATCGGCGCGCAGTCGGGCATTGTATCCGATATTAGCTTTACATAGTGCCGCGCGGTTATGTCGCCCGGATATATGTCAAGGCTTCGGCGCATAACATTAAGCGCGCTTCTTGCGGATGCGCCCGTATTTATCAGCGCCGCGGCGTTGCACGCGCTGAAATACGGATCGCCCGGCGCGTTCTCCAGCAGTCGCCCGGATATGTCCAGCGCCAGATAATCCATGCCCAGCGCGATGGCCTGCCTTAAAAGCACCTCGTCGCATTCCGGCCCTTCGCTGACCGCGAACGCGCTTTCCAGCGCGGGCTGTGCCTGACCGCGTTCGCCTGCGATCAGTATGCGCGCGGCTATCGACAATACCCACGGGTCACGCTTGGTCATCGCAAGCGCGCGCACCAGGTGTTCCATCGATTCGGGCTGATTGCCGCGCAGCATTTCTGCCCAGGCCATTGCGGCGTGGGCGAGCGGACGCTTGTCGTTGTGCTTCAGGTATCGGCGTGCAAGCGCATATGCGCGCCGGGTGTTGCCGCTCTCGGCATACATATGCAGCTTACGTATAAAGCGCTCCTTTGTGTGCAGACCGTTTGGCGTGAGTTCGCGTGCGATCAACTGCGTGTAAAGCTCGTTTAGCGAGTCCATGTCGGCCTCGTCGCGCGGATACCTTCGCGCGCGGTTAATCAGGTCGATTGCCGACGCGGCAAAGCCCAGCGAGCTTAGATTGCACGCCTGACCAAACAGCGCCGCGCCGACGGCCTCCATATAGCCTTCATCGTCGCTTGCATCTGCGCCGTCCAGCAGCCCGTCGTTTATAATATCTACAATTTCATAATAGGACGCGCGCACACAGCCCATGCGGTTGAGCATTTCAGCCACATCGACGCGGTAGTCCAGCCGGTCGGACGCTTCCACGCAGGCGCGCCGGAAAAGCCGAAGCGCCTCCATATCGTCGCCCGAATCGCGCCTGAGCTGGGCGCGCCGGTTTATGAACGCGGCGTCGCGCGTAAAGTTGAGTACAGAGCCATTCGTTTCGGACATGCTGCTCCTTTCGGTATGCGCTTATTTAGCGTGGTCGGTGGCCTTTTCGAGCAGCTTGCTCAGCTCATCGCCCGTAAAATAATAGCGTTTGTTGCAGAAGTGGCACTCCAGCTGCGCGCCGTGATCTTCGTCTATCATGTTCTGCAGCTCCTCGCGCCCCAGCGAGATCAGCGCGCGCTCGATGCGCTCGCGGCCGCAGTCACAGCGGAACTCGGGCGTGTGCCTTTCGATTATCTTAGGCTCCAGCCCCTTAAAGAACTCCTCGCACAGCTCCTCGGGCGTATGCTCGACCAGTTTGCGCGATATGTCGGAATAGCCGCTCGTGCGTGCCTCAAGCTGCTCCAGCAGCTCCTCGGAGCAGTCGGGCAAAGGCTGAATCAGCAGTCCGCCCGCGCTTATCACGCGGCTTTCGCTGTCCTCGGCATTGGGCATAAGCACGCCCAGCGACAGCAGCGTGGGCTGCTGCTCGCTTGCGGCAAAGTAGTATGCAAAGTCGGATGCGATTTCGCCGTTGGTCAGTTCAACCTGCCCGACATACGGCTCGCGCAGTCCCAGATCGCGCACCACGGTCAGTCGGCCTGCGCCCACCGCGCCGCCAACGTCCAGCTTACCGTCGGCGCGCAGCGGCAGTTCGGTGCGCGGGCGATCGACATAGCCCTTGACGGTCAAATCCTCATGCGCTACAGCCACCAGCGCGCCAAGCGGGCCGTCGCCCTTTACAGTGGCGGTGACGCTGCCATTGGCGGTCTTGAGCATGGAGCCCATCATGACAGAAACCGTCATGAGCCGCCCCAGCGCGGCGCACGCCACGTTGGACAGCGTGTGTGTCCTGCGCGCCTCCTCGCACAGCGCGGTCGAATTGACCAGCAGCGCGCGCGCTTGACCGTCCATCAGAGTGATATGCAAAAGCGTGTCGCCGTCGTATGACTTTGGTATAAATTCCATGTGAATCTCCTTGCGCCGCAAATGCGGCAATATTTAAGCGCATATGCGCGTGATTGCAATGTTAAGCAGCAGGGGAGCGGCACCGCACTGAATTCGTTTAAGGCAAAATATCTGTTTAAGGCATAGCCTCGGGCAATGCCTTAAACAAACTGACTAAGGCTTAACCGCGGTAAAGTGCAGCCGCATTTCGTCTTTGTGCGGCGCGTCGAACGTGCGGTCGCCAAAGACGCTTATCTTGTCAAAGCCGCATTCACTAATCCACGCGGCGATCTCGTCTGCGCTGTGCGCGCGTTGGGTCTGCCGCTCGGCAAACCGGCGGTACAGCCCGCCGCGTTCCTGCACGAAGAACGTTATGTCCATATCGACAATGTGCTTTTGCGCGTCGAGCGAGTTCTGCCACAGGTAAGCCGCGTCGTCGCGCTCCTCGCCGAAAAAGCCGTTGCCCAGCACGTTTTCCAGCTTATGCCGCGATGATATGTCGAACGCCAGCACGCCACCGGACTTCAGCGCGTCAAATGCCACTGTGAAAAAGCGCTGCACATCGCCCTGTGAAGTCAGGTAATTCACGCCGTCGCACGCGCATATGACCGCATCCACGCGATGGGGCAGTTTAAGCGCGCGCATATCCTCGCGCACAAACCGCGCGCGCACGCCGGAGCGGCGCGCCTTGTCGGACGCTATGCGCAGCATGTCCTCGCTGATGTCGGACGAAATCAGCTTAACGCCGCGTTTCAAAAGCTCTATCGAAAGCGAGCCGGTGCCGCAGCCGCATTCGCAGATTTCGCCGCCGCCGTACCCCTGACGCTTTAGTATTTCAAGGTAGTAATCCGCCCACGCGGGGTAGTCAAAGTCGTCCATGAAGCGGTCGTAAACCGCCGCAAACTCCTGGTACATCCGTACCTCCGTAAGAAAAATTATGCTTTGGGTATGCCTTGGATAAGTCAGGCGCGCATGACTTTGGTCGATTATAAGGGCGTTTATCTTTGGACGCCTGTGTAACCTAAAAGCCTTAACATGCGCCTTTTAAGGCATAACCTAATCTCCATTGTGTTCACCGTTCAAGCGCATTCTGTGCGCGACGATGCCGCCTATGCGGCCCGTCTCCTCACTTGTCAGCGCGCCCCAGCCGCCTTCGAGCACCCTTCCCAACAGGCCCAGCTCGTCCGCAGCCTCGTACTTGAACTTTTCCTTCATCATCTGGGGTGAAATATTCGCCCTGCGCATACAAAATACCTCCCTTGCGCGATGTCCGCGCAGTGTCAGTATGCGCATATTATGGCAGTTCAATCCGGGCGGCCATTGACCGTCCGGATTGAATGCAGGGGAATATTACTTATTGTCGCCGCCGTCCGACGTTTCATTTGGCTTATCGTCGGCGGGCTTGGGGTCGATATTGCGCTCGGCCTGAGCGTCTAGCCAGGAAGAAGAATCATCGGGACGGCGCGGCGGCCATGCCTCGCCCACGCCGCCGGGGCCGGGAGTGGGACGGTAGCCGGGCTGTGCGTTGACGGGTGTATCATCGTCGTCAGCCTCATCCTCGTCATATTCGGACGAGCGCAGACCCATGTTGACAGGCGCGCCTTCGATGCGCGGGTTCATGTACTTGTCAAACAGCGCGTTGGCGTAGGACGCGTACAAAAATCCGCTGAAGGAGAAGCCGATAAGCGCGTATATGACTATCCACGCCAGTATCGCCCACGATATGCCGGTGAGTATATACACGCCAAAGCAAATGATAGTGGGCGCAAGCGACAAAAGCCATATGCCCACGCTCTGCGGCAGACGGCCCACGATCAATATCAGGCTGTTGCGCAGTATGGTGCGCAGTTTTAGATCATAGGTAATCATCATAGGGTAGGCGATCATGTTCATCATCCACCATACGCACAGCACGACCAGCATAAGGCCTTGCAGCACGGTGAACATGATGCCGCCGAAACCGCTGGTGGCGGCCGACTGCTGACGATAGAAGTACCAGCCTACATAGCATACCAGCGTGACCAGCCCGTTGAGCAGGCCGAACACCAAGCCCTGCTTCCAGTTGGCCTTGATCGAGTCCTTTATGTCGGACAGGCCGAATGCATGCTGGTCGCGCGCCCAGTTGCGCAGTATGTACATCGTACCGGTAGCGCCGATGCCCGCGATGCCCAGACAGGGCACGAGCGCCAGCATACCCACATTGAGGTAGGAGAATATCTGCTGTGCCAGAGTCGCGTTAAGCGTCGCGTCGTTCATGGCTTCGCTGGCCAGCGACATGAGCACAAGGAAGGTTATCCAGCACACGGCGATTGCCGGTATGCAGAACACCAGGTAAATCAGGTTTTGAGTGATAAGACCGCTGAATCTGATCTTAAACATCGACAGAAACAGCTCGCGCCGGTTCTTAGGCAAATCCTCGGGATTGAAGTCGGCCTGACCGGCCTTGCCATAATAAAATCTTTGGAAAAATCCCATCTTGTTTCCTCCTGAATTATATTAAGTCTATTAGACCGATGAACACTTTAAGTCCGTTAAGCAGCGATTCCTCGTCGAAGTTGAAGTCCGACGCGTGCAGGGGAGAGGAGTATTTGTCACCCTGCGCAATGCCGCAGAAGAAAAACGCGCCCGGAGCCTGCCGCTGATAGAACGAAAAGTCCTCAGCAATCGTCAGCGGATGCATGTCCACGCACATGTCGTCTGCGGCTGCGCGCACGCGCCCGGCGGCATACGGGTCGTTTATGACCGGCAAATAGCTGCTTAGCTTGTCTATGCGGCACTTAACGCCATAGGCCGTCTCGATTGCACGCGCGTGCGCGCGCATAAGCTCGATGCACTCAGCCTCAACGCGCTCGTCGTATGTGCGCAGCGTGGCCTGCATCACCGCGCGGTCGGCCACGACGTTGCGGCGCTCGCCTGCGCGCATCGCGCCAATCGTGAGTACCTTTTGCTCGAACGGGTCGGTCTGGCGCGTGAATACGGTCTGGAACAGGTTGTAAAGCGCCACCGCCGCCGCCAAAGCGTCGTGCCCAAGGTGAGGCATAGCGCCGTGCGAGGCGACACCCTCAACTGTTATATCCAGCTCGCAGGTGGAGGCCATCAGCGGCCCGTCGGGGCACGCGATTGTGCCCGATTGCAGCGCGGGCATCAGGTGCATCCCGTATACCTCGTCCACGTCGGGATTTTTCATGCCGCCCGCCGCGATTATGCGCTCCGCGCCGCCGTTGCCTTCTTCGTCAGGCTGGAAAAATATCACAACATTGTCGCGCAGACGCTCACGGTTTTCGGCGCAGAAGCGCGCCGCAGCCAGCATCGTAGCCATATGCCCGTCGTGCCCGCACGCGTGCATGAAGCCCGGCCGCCCGGAACAAAAGTCCAAGCCGGTGGTCTCGGAAACGTTAAGCGCGTCGATGTCAGAGCGCAGGGCGATGGTGCGCCGACGCGCGCCCTTAATGTCCGCACGCCCCATGAATACGCAGCGTATGCCCGTGTCTGCAATGGGGGAGAGCGCATCCGGCCGGAGCTGCTCCAGCGCGTCCCAGAGATATTTGTGAGTCAGAAATTCGCTTCTCCCGATTTCGGGTATGCGATGCAGCGCGCGGCGGTCAGTCCGTACGGAAGACAGCGCGCGCGAAAGATAATCTGCCCTTAGGGCTTCCGCGTCCAATAATATCACCGCCATACAATATTCCACCATTTATAATACCACAAATCCGGCGTTTTGCAATACGCAGTGCGTCAAGGATTCGCAAAAGGCGGCTTTTTTTGCATTTAGTGCCGTAATTGCAAGTGCAAATTCACATTTTATTCAAATGACACAAAGGTCAGGCGGCAATAGGCTGATTTCAAAGTCGTTCATGGCAGCAGATTTGGTATAGTCATGTTGAACGTGAATGCACCGGCACGACAAATGTTTGTTCTTAAAAATGGAAACCACTCCACCGTTGAGGCAG
>USEE01000014.1 GCA_900553645.1 uncultured Eubacteriales bacterium | reverse complement strand
TGGCGGCACAGTTGGCCGAGGAGTTCCGCGAATTCTTTCCCGAAAACGCAGTGGGCTACTTTGTGTCGTATTACGACTATTATCAGCCCGAGGCATACATCGCCTCATCCGATACCTATATCGAAAAGGACGCGGCCATTAACGACGAGATTGACCGTATGCGCCACAGCGCGACCGCATGGCTGAGCGAAAGGCGCGATGTAATCATCGTCGCGTCGGTCAGCTGCATCTACTCTATGGGCGACCCGGAGGAATACGCAGGCATGTCGGTATCGCTGCGCGAGGGTATGCAGATCGACCGCGACGAGCTTTTAAGGCGCCTGGTCGAAATTCAGTACGAGCGCAACGACTTTGAAAACGAGCGCGGTTCGTTCCGCGTACGCGGCGAGGTCGTTGACATAATGCCCGCGGGCAGTGAAAAGTCGCTGGTACGCATCGAATTCTTCGGCGACGAGATCGACCGCATATCGCACGTCGATCCCGTGACGCAGGCTGTGCAGGAGCACCTTAACCACGTAATGATATTCCCCGCGTCGCACTATGTGACCAACCGCGACGCGATGGAGCGCGGCATTGTCGAGATTGAGCACGATCTGGACGAGCGCGTAAAGGAATTCAAGGCGGACGACCGCCTTATCGAAGCGCAGCGAATCGAGCAGCGCACGCGATACGACATCGAGATGATGCGCGAGATCGGCTACTGCTCCGGCATAGAGAACTATTCGCGCTACTTCGACGGCAGAAAGCCGGGCGACGCGCCGTTTACGCTGCTGGACTACTTCCCCAAGGACTTTCTGCTGTTCATAGACGAATCGCACGTAACCGTGCCGCAGGTGCGCGCCATGTACAACGGCGACTATGCGCGCAAGTCGGAGCTGGTCAACTATGGCTTCCGCCTGCCCTCGGCGTTCGACAACCGCCCACTCAAGTTCCACGAATTCGAGCAGAAGATCGGCCAGACGATATACACAAGCGCCACGCCCGGCCCGTATGAGATGGAGCGCACGAAGCAGATCGTGGAGCAGATAATACGCCCCACCGGCCTGATAGACCCGGAGATAGTCGTGCGGCCCGCCAAAAACCAGGTGGATGACCTGCTGGGCGAGATTCGCACCGAGGTCGGGCACGGGCGGCGCGTGCTGGTGACTACGCTTACCAAGCGCATGGCCGAAAGCCTGACCGGATATCTGAAGGAGATGGATATAAAGGTCACGTACATGCACTCGGACGTGGATACACTCGACCGGATAAAGATACTGCGCGAACTGCGCATGGGCGAACACGACGTACTGGTGGGCATAAACCTGCTGCGCGAAGGTCTTGATCTGCCTGAGGTAGGATTAGTCGCGATACTGGACGCGGACAAGGAGGGCTTTCTGCGCTCCGAAACGTCGCTTATACAGACGATCGGCCGCGCCGCACGCAATGTTGACGGCCGCGTGATAATGTACGCCGACGCAGTTACCGATTCGATGTTCCGCGCGATAAGCGAAACCAACCGCCGCCGCGCAATACAGATGGCGTACAACGAGGAGCACCACATAGTGCCTCAGTCGGTGCGTAAGGCGGTACGCGAATTGATGGAGGTCACGCGCCCTGCCGACGCGGACAGCGCCTCGGCCTTCGAGATGAGCGACGAGGAACGCCAGCTCGCGATAGATAATATAGAAAATCAGATGCTGGAGGCCGCGGCGCGGCTCGACTTTGAAAAGGCGGCCAAGCTGCGCGACCAGCTAATGGAACTGCGCGGCGAAATTGCGCCCGCCCAGCCCACAGAGCCGAAAAAGCGTGCCCGGCGCAAACGGAGGTAAAAATGGGCGCAGTATACAATATCAAGTGCCCGCGCTGCGGCTGGGCGCACAGCTTTTGTCTGGGTGCGGGCATATGCGACGAGCGGCGCGCGAACGAAGCGCTGCTGGCGCTGGAGACCGGCCCGGACGCGGACAACGTTCAGGCAATACTATTAAGCGAACCCGATGCGCTGATGTACATCGAGCGCGGCGCGTACCGCTGCCGCTACTGCGCCAATATCGCCGAGCGGCTGTGCACGCGGCTTATCGGCGGCGAACGAATGCTTACATGTAACTATCGATGCGACAAGTGCGGGCGGCTGATGGGGCGGCTGCACGAATATGAACTGAAGAAACTCCTCTGCCCCGAGTGCGGCGAGGAAAGCGTCGTATGTGAACGCGTGGGACAATGGGACATAGCGCCCGCCGCCGAACTGCGCAGCGATGTCAGTTTGCAGCCGCGCAGCATAGTGCCGCTTGCCACCGAATGCTTCAAAACACGCGACGAGCGCGGCAATACTGCCTTTATACCCATTAAAAGTGACAAGCAATTGCGCCGTCTGCGCGAGGGCGGGATATTCCAGACATTCATACTGGACAGCCTTAAAGAAGCGCGCGATACCGACGGCGGCTACTGGGTGCTGATCGGCGAAGCGTGCGACACGCTGCTGGCGACGTTCCCGGCGCAGTCGATACGCGCGGACGAGGGCGGAATACGCGCACTTGAGACCGAAATCGCGCGGGCGTATCCCGATCTGTGCGGCGCGTACGCGCGCAGTGCATACATCGAATCCGAGCCGTTCAACATAATAAACGTGGAGCGGCGCGAAGGGCTGCTCACATACGGCATGTGGACTCTGCCCGAGCTGGCGGGTGCGGCTGCCGCGATACGCGGCGCGCTTCAGAATCGTATAAGCCTTAAATTTCGAGGAGACAAATAATGCGGCAAAGCATAGTAATAAAGGGCGCGCGCGCCCACAACCTGAAAAACATAGACCTTGAGATACCGCGCGACAAGCTGGTTGTGTTTACGGGACTAAGCGGTTCGGGCAAGTCCTCGCTGGCGTTCGACACGATATACGCCGAGGGACAGCGGCGGTATGTGGAATCGCTGTCGTCGTACGCGCGGCAGTTTTTAGGCCAGATGGAAAAGCCGGACGTGGACTACATCGACGGCCTTTCCCCCGCCATATCGATAGACCAGAAGACCACCAGCAAGAACCCGCGCTCCACCGTGGGTACGGTCACGGAGATTCACGACTACCTGCGCCTTTTGTACGCACGCGTGGGCACGCCGCACTGCCCCCAGTGCGGGCGCGAAATCAATCAGCAGACCGTCGATCAGATGGTCGATCAGATACTCGCGCTGCCCGAGCGCACGCGCATACAGATACTCGCGCCGGTCATTCGCGCGCGCAAGGGCGAGCACAACCGCGTGCTTGAGGACATGCAGAAGCAGGGCTATGTGCGCGCGCGCGTGGACGGCGAGATATACGATCTGGGCGATACGCCTGCGCTCGACAAGAAAAAGAAGCACACAATTGAGGTAGTCATCGACCGGCTTATAATCCGCGAGGATATTAAGACGCGCCTTACCGACTCGCTGGAAGCCGCGCTGCGGCTGGCCGACGGGCTGGTCGTGGTGTCGGTTATAGGCGGCGAGGACATGCTGTTTTCGCAGAACTATGCGTGCCCCGACTGCGGCATATCGATCGGCGAACTGGAGCCGCGCATGTTCTCGTTCAACAATCCGTACGGCGCGTGCCCGTCGTGCACGGGTCTGGGAATGCTGCACAAGATCGACCCGGCGCTGGTTATCCCGGACAAGTCGCTCAGCCTTAACGACGGTGCTGTATCTCTGCCCGGCTGGCGCTCCGGCGAGGAGGATTCCACTGCGCGCGCCTACTTTGAAGCCATCGCACAGAAGTACGGCTTCACGATGGACACGCCGCTTAATCAGGTGGATCAAAAGGCAATCGACGCGCTTTTGTACGGCACGCGCGGCGAAAAACTGGAAATAAGGTATGAGCGCGACAACGGGTACAGTTCGTTCATGTCGCCTTTCGAAGGGCTTATCCCCAACCTTGAACGTCGGTACAACCAAACGCAGTCCGACTCGATGAAGGAGGGCTACGAGCAGTACATGTCCGACACGCCATGCCCCGACTGCCACGGACAGCGGCTCAGGCGCGAGGCTTTAGCGGTCACTGTGGGCGGGCTGTCGATTGCGCAGCTCAGCGACATGCCCATACGCGATTCGCTCAAGTTTGTCAACAATCTCGAGCTTACCGAGCGGCAAAGCATGATTGCGGCGCAGATACTCAAGGAGATTCGCCAGCGTCTGGGCTTTTTGCGGGATGTTGGCTTGGATTACCTCACCCTGTCGCGCGCGGCGGCCACGCTGTCGGGCGGCGAGGCACAGCGCATACGTCTGGCCACTCAGATAGGTTCGTCGCTGGTGGGCGTGGTATACATATTGGACGAGCCGTCGATTGGTCTGCATCAGCGCGACAACGACCGGCTGCTAGGCACGCTCAAAAGTCTGCGCGACATCGGCAACACGCTTATCGTCGTCGAGCATGACGAGGACACGATGCGCGCCGCCGACTGGATAGTAGACATCGGCCCGGGCGCGGGCGAGAACGGCGGGCATTTGGTTGCGCAGGGCACATGCGAAGACATAATGAACAATCCCGCGTCGATAACGGGTCAGTTTCTTTCGGGGCGGCGCAAAATCGATGTGCCCGTGGAACGCCGCGTGCCCAAGGGCTTCCTTACCATACGCGGTGCGCGGGCGAACAACCTGAAGGGCATTGATGTGAAGATACCTTTAGGCGTATTCACATGCGTGACGGGCGTATCGGGCAGCGGCAAATCATCTTTGGTAAATGAGATACTATACAAGGCTTTGGCGCGCGACCTCAACCGTGCGCACACCCGTCCCGGCCCGCACGACAGGATTGAGGGCATTGAGCAGTTGGACAAGATTATTGCGATCGACCAGTCGCCGATTGGGCGCACGCCGCGCTCCAACCCGGCGACGTATACGGGACTATTCGACCTTATCCGCGAGGTATTCGCGGCCACGCCGGACGCTAAGGCGCGCGGTTACAAGGCCAACCGCTTTTCGTTTAACGTTAAAGGCGGGCGCTGTGAAGCATGTTCGGGCGACGGCATAGTCAAGATCGAGATGCACTTCCTGCCCGACATATACGTACCGTGCGACGTATGCAGCGGGCGGCGCTACAACCGCGAGACGCTGGAAGTACGTTACAAAGGCAAGAACATATTTGAGGTACTGGACATGACCGCGGCGGAAGCGCTGGACTTTTTCAAGAACCTGCCGCGCTTACGCACGAAGTTACAGACGCTGGTTGACGTAGGCTTAGGCTATGTAAAGCTCGGCCAGCCCTCGACCACTCTGTCGGGCGGTGAAGCGCAGCGCATAAAGCTGGCGACCGAATTGAGCCGCAAGGCCACAGGCCGCACGCTATACGTCCTCGACGAGCCGACAACTGGCTTACACATGGCCGACGTAGAAAAGCTTGAGCGCGTCCTCCAGCAGCTAACCGATGCGGGCAACTCCATAGTAGTAATCGAGCACAACCTAGACCTAATCAAAACCGCCGACTACCTGATCGACATGGGGCCGGAGGGCGGCGACGGCGGCGGCACAGTAGTCGCGTGCGGCACGCCCGAGGACATATGCAGGTGCGAGCACAGCTATACCGGCATGTTCCTCAAGCGTATGCTGGGCGGCGCGCGGTAAGCCGCGCAGCGCAATTGCCCAAGCGACACCGCACGCACGCCGCCCAGCCCGAAGCGCGCTTAACCACCGTTTCGGGCTGGAACTAACCTTAAACTGACGCGCGCCGCAGGGATCTATGTCCCCTGCGGCGCGCGCGTTTTACATATCGCGTTCTTCATTGTCGTTTATGCCTATCACCGTGTACGCCGTCTTATCGCGCGTCATCCAGCCCATGCCTATGAACGCGCGCCTGACCATGCAATAATCCTCGTGCATACGCGATATTATTTCATTGACTTCCTTCTCCTGATACGTGCGGCCAACCTCGAACTGCGCGAAGATTTCTTCATATATAATGCGCCGCTTCTTGACCTGCGCGGGCAGCGTCTTGCAATAGCCGTCCGGCATGAACGACTTAATCACCTTGCGCCTGTACATTTCTTCCCGCAGTCTTTCGGCCGCGTCCGGGCCGTCCTGCGGCATTATCAGTTCATTCAGCGTCATATTGAACACATCCTTCCTCAGCGAATATACGATATAGTACTGCTCCCTGCGCGAGTCCACCAGACCCGCCGCCTGCAGCTTCTTCATATGAAACGACACCGTGGCGGCGCTTAGCTGCAATCGCTCGGCCAACAGCTCCACATACATATCGCGCTCACTCAGCGCGCGCAGTATTTTAAGGCGCGTATCGTCCGCCAGCGCCTTTAATATCCCCAGCGTCTCGCTCATTGCGCGCTTACCTCCAGCCCCAGCAGTTTCGCCGCGCGCAGTATCGCGCCGCGCTGAACCATGCAGCGATCCTCGCTATCGTAATCGCCGCGCGCATGGAATCCCGCGGCGCGGCTTGTCATTTCGTCCGCGCACTTTAGCAGCTTATCCGGGTTCTTATGCCCCAGCGTCATCAGCATCGTCTCATACATGTTCTTCTTCATCTGTGCCAGTGCGAACGTGCGCTCATCGCCCGACTTGCGCGCATTCTGCGCCGCGCTCGCTTCCTCCGCTGCCCATTTGAGCAGCGTCGCGTCATATTCCTTCATATCCATGTTTACGCCCTCCATCGGCATTCTATTTGATGTATATCAAAACAATATTATCATCTATTTCGACATTCGTCAATATACTTTTTTGTATTCCAAGTGATTTAATTGAATAGTGCCCGATTTTAAGGCAATAATAGCCGCATAAGGAGGTATTTGCCATGCTTATGGTATTTGTGCGCGCCGCGGTAATGTACGTCATAGTGATGATAACAATGCGTCTGATGGGCAAGCGCATGATCGGCCAGCTTCAGCCGTTCGAGCTGGCAGTCGCGATGCTGATGGCCGATTTGGCCGCCGCGCCGCTGAGCGACCTGGGCACGCCGCTGCTTTACGGCATAGTGCCCATGTTTGCGCTGCTGTTCACGCACTCGGTGATAACAGTGCTTAGCTGCAAGTTGCCGTCGCTGCGTCGCATCGTGTCGGGCAAGCCCGCCGTGCTGATTAAGGACGGCGCGATTGATTACGACGAGATGGTCAGGCAATGCTACTCTATCAACGACCTTATGGAGGCATTGCGTGCGGCGGGTCAGCTGGACGTATCGCAGGTAGGCACGGCCATACTCGAAACCAACGGCCAGCTGTCCGCCTTTCCCGACTCCAAATACCGTCCGGCCAATACCAGCGAGCTGCACATATCGCCCGACCCGGAGAGCGTACCCACCGTGCTTATGCTGGACGGCCGCGCGGATGACGAGAATCTCGCGCTGCTGGGCCGTGACGGGCGCTGGCTGCGCGACCAGCTTGCCGCGTTCAACCTGCCCGCCGAGCGCACGCTGATATGCACGCTCGACCGCATGGGCAATCTGTATGCGCAGGACTACACCGGCGCGTCGTACAAAAAGCGCGCGCTTACAAAGGAGCAGGCCAAGGTATGAGAAAGTCGATAATCACAATCTGCGCGATAGTGCTGCTGACTGCGGCGCTGTGCGTGTACACCACCGCCACGCTGAACGATTCGGTTGCGCATCTGCAAAGCATCGCCGCAGACATGCAGCAAAATTTCGATAACGGCGACTATTCCGCCTGCATGGACGACGCGCAGCGATTGTGGAATGACTGGCGGCGGCGCTTTGCCCGGCTTGCGTCGCTGATTCCGCACGACGATCTGGACGATGTATCGCTGTCGATAACGACCATATGGCATAAACTGCGTCACGGCGAGACCGACGGACTGAGCGCCGAAATCGGCATTCTGGGCGAAAACCTCGACCACCTCGTACATACAGAGGAGTTCCGCTGGGACAATCTGCTTTAGGCAGTCGGATGAGTGATATTTGTGATATTGTCAATATCAGTTGACAGATAAAACTCAAAGAGTAACCACATCATGCAGCCATTGTCTGAGCAGCATAGAATCTATTGCGTTTCACCATGGGTGGTAATCCGCCATTAGCGGAGCAAATACGGCGATTGTTCCAATAGCTCATAAAGTATCTCCAAACTAGCAATTTCAGATGCTCTACGGTCAACTGTTCCGGATCGTAGCGGTCATATAATAATTCTGTTTTCATCCTTGCCCACATGCTCTCGCAGCGAGCATTGTCGTGGCAGCACCCGCCTGCACTATTCATGCTTTGCCGGATACCATACCGTGTGATTGCTCTGCGGTATAGATCGCTTGTATACTGAGCACCGCGGTCAGAATGAATAATTGCACCGTGCAAAGCTGGATAAGAAGCCATCGCGTTGTCCAATGTCTGAACGCACAGCTCTGCCTTCATGTTTGTACTCATAGCAATTCCCAAAACACTCAAATCGAAGCAGTCAAAGATGACGGAAGTGTAGAGCTTTCCATCTTTTGCTTTAATCTCTGTAATATCCGTAATGCATTTTTTAAGAGGCTCATCGGAACGAAAGTCTCTTTTCAGCAGGTCATCTGATTTCATTGCCTCTCGGTCAGCCTTTGTGATTCCATTGGGCTTGCGTTTTGGATGATGAGTCAGTCCGATCTTTTTCATGATACGATATACCGTCTTTTCTCCCGGAATCTCTACGCTATCCGGTTTTTTCAGCTGTAAAGCCTGATACATCCGCATACGTCCATATGTATCGTTACACGGATCTTCATTGCAAATTTCCTGCATGATTTCGGCAAGTCGCTGGTATTTCCACGGTCGATTTCTGTTTACCAGATACCGATAGAATCCTTGCCGGCTTACACCCAGCATTTTACAGCAAAATGCAATTCTTCCTTTTTTCTTGCCGTCTTCTGTTTTTAGGGCGATGAATTTCATTCGCTGCCCTTTGCTGACTTCCGACGGCTGGCGGCGAAAAAAGCGCTGGCTTCCGCTAGAAATTCATTCTCTTCCTTTAATCGCCGTATTTCCTTCTCCTGCTGCTTTACCTGCTTGCGTAGGGTATTCAATTCCTCGGCCAGACTCATTGCGGTTTGCGGTGTATGCGCTCCGCCTCCGATGTCCAACCGCCCTTCTTTGACCGCCCTAACCCATCCGTACAGCGTATCTACCGGTATCCCCAATTCGACCGCCGCTTTCGAGGATCCTATTTCATTCGACAGCTTTACAGCCTGCACCTTATATTCCGTGTTGTATTTTCGTTGATTCCGAGCCATCTTTCGTTGCCTCCTGTTCGTCCTTTTCTATATATTGGCCCTTTGAGTTCCCTATGTCAACTTTTATTGTACAACACCATTGCTTTTCAGGTGTCGGTTAAGGCAGTCAGCGTCCTTTGCCTTAACCAGCTAAAAAGCCAAGCGCCGTCTTGCCGCTTTACTCAATTGTAAAGTCGCTATTGATATTCGCCTTAAAAGCTGATATGATTATACCAATATGAGGTTTAACCCGTGCGCAAACATAAGCATGAGGAGGTTATACATATGAAGCATTTCGAGATGCCCAAGCCGCCGTATCTGGGCGCGGCGTACTATCCCGAGGACTGGGACGATGATCAGATTGACGTTGACGTGGCCAAGATGGTTGAGCTGGGTCTGAAGGTCGTGCGCATAGGCGAATTTGCGTGGCACCGGATGGAGCCAAAGCCGGGCGAGTTCGACTTTACGTTTTTCCACAAGGTGATCGACAAGCTCAAGGCCGCGGGCATTGCGGTAATAATGGGCACGCCCACCGCCACGCCGCCGCGCTGGCTGTCGCGCATGTATCCGCACGTATTCCGCGAAAACGCGGACGGCCGCGAGGCCGCGCACGGCGGGCGCAGGCACTGCTGCTCCAACAACCCCGACTACGTGCGCTACTGCCTGCGCATAGTGGATGAAATGGCGCGCGAGTTCGCGGATGAGGAAGCCATTATCGGCTGGCAGATCGACAACGAGATTTACGAGGGCGGCGACGGCTGCTTCTGCCCGTGCTGCCGCAGCGGATTCAGCGAATACCTGCGCGGGCGCTATGGCGATATAGACGCGCTCAACCGGGCATGGAACCTCAATCTGTTCAGCCAGTGGTACGACTCGTTTGAGGAAGTGCCCCAGCCGCGCGACGCATGGCACAACCCTCACCTGCGCTTTGAGTACCGCACTTATCAGAACGATTCGCATGTACAGTTCGTACACAAGCAGGCTGAAGTACTTAAAAAGTACGTCAAGGTTCCCATCGGCACCGATACAATGCCCTTCGGCGCCATGGACTACCGCGACATGACCTCCGCGCTGGACGTGGTACAGTTCAACCATTACAACACTCAGGAAAACCTGTGGCACGTGGCGCTGTGGTTCGACTTCCTGCGCACGCTGAAGGACCGCCCCATGTGGAATACCGAAACGTCCACCTGTTGGAACGGCAGTGCAGAGATCAACCAGTCGGTAAAGCCCGAGGGCTTCTGCCGCGTCAATTCGTGGATGCCCATCGCACTGGGTGGCGAGGCCAACATGTACTGGCTGTGGCGTACGCACTGGGCGGGGCACGAGCTGATGCACGGCGCGGTGCTGGACGCGTCGGGCAGGCCCATGCACGCGGCGGGCGAGGTTAAGCAGATTGCCGCCGACTATGAAAAGGCCGCCGACTTCATAAACGGCACGCGCGTAAAGAGCGAGGTCGCAATGCACTTTACCGCGCGCAACTGGCGCATTATGGACACCCAGCATGTGGTTAAGTCGCTCAATTACATGGACACGCTGAACGACAGCTTCTATAAGCCCCTTATCGACTGCGGCGTGCGCCCGGACGTTATCGACGCGAAGCAGCCGCTGGACGCGTACAAACTGATCGTGTCACCGCTGATGATGACCATTCAGGAGGGCGATTTGCCCGCACGCATAATGCAATGGGTCAAGGATGGCGGCACATGGATTGCCGGGCCGCTGACCGACGTACGCAACGAAATCGGCGCGCGCTTTAAGGACAGGCCGCTAGGCATACTGGAGGAGCTGACCGGCGCGCACTGGGATTACAGCGTGCCCGACATCGACGGCCACATGAGTGCGCACTGGCAGGACGGCAGCGCGTTCGGCAGCCGCCTGTGGTATGAGCTGTACGACGAGAAGAACGCCGACGTACTGGCGCGTGTGACTGCCCCGCACAGCGCGCTTGACGAAAAGCCGGTTCTGCTGCGCTTTAGCGTGGGCAAGGGACGCGTGTACATACTGGGCACGATACCCGCGCACGACGACATGCAGCGCCTTATACGCATCGCAGCGGGCGACGCGGGCGTTGCGCTGAACGAGCCGGAGGGAAGCGTACTGGGCACGCCGCGTCAGGGCAACGGCATGAGCGGCCTCATACTGCTGGAGTATGCAGGCTCACCCGCCGCGTATACGCTGCCCTCGCCCATGACTGACATACTCACCGGTGAAAAGCTTGAGGGGCGCATCGAGCTAAAGCCTTACGATGTTAAGGTACTCAAGGCTTAAACAGTCAAGACACGAAGATCGTTCAGGCTGAGGCAGAGAGCAATGCTGTAATGCCCTGCCCGACCCAAAAATACGAGCGGCCGAACACCGACGTTCAGCCGCTCATTTGTGTTGCCTATACAGACGCGGCGCAGGGCACACTGCCCCACGCCGCGTTTCACATATCGCTTATTCCGCCTTTTCGGACTTCACATCGGCCAGCATCGCCAGCAGCTCATACGAGCGCTTTACAAAAGCCAGCATCGCGTCGCCATCCAGCGGAGCCTGACCCATCTCGGCCAGATCGTATACCTGACGCGCCATCAGCTTGTCGCGCTCGTCAACCGGCGCGCCCGCCAGATACTGCACCAGCGCGTTGCCGGTATTCAGCACCAGCTTCTTCTGCTCGGGCATCATGAAGCCGCCGCCCCAGCGCTTGCTCATCTCGGTAAAGCGGCGGGACTGCTCCTCGACCATTATCATGGCCGGCATGGCCTCGCCCTTGAGCTTCTTCAGCTCGACCTCCAGCTTGTCGTTGCCGGTCGCAGCGCGGAACAGCTCCTCCAAATGGCTGGTCCAGTTCGCGTCGATTACAGCGTCGTCGTCGGTCAGGCCGCTTACGTCGCTGTCCACGCGCTTGAACTGCATACCGCTCTCGGTGTACTCAATGAAGCTGATGAAGTTGCTGTCGATCATCTGGTCGAGCAGTACCACCGTTATGCCCTGCTGCTTGTACAGCTCGACGGCCTGTGCCTGTGCCTGCGCGTCGTTGCAATAGTACACGGTCTTTTCCTGCTTATCGGGATTCTTGGCCTTATACTCCTCCAGCGTCAGGAACTCGCCGTCCACCGTCTTGAATATCAGCGCGCCCTTTACACGGTCATAGAACTTCTTATCCTTTATGCAGCCGTACTTGACGAAGGGGTTGATGTCCGACCAATAGCCCTCGTACTGCTGACGGTTCTTTTCAAATTCGCTGACCAGACGATCGGCCACCTTGCCGGTGATGTACGCGGCCATCTTCTGGACGTAGCCGTCGTTCTGCAGGAACGAACGCGATACGTTAAGCGGCAGGTCGGAGCAGTCGATAACGCCCTTGAGCAGCATCAAAAACTCCGGGATTACTTCCTTTATATTGTCAGCCACGAACACCTGACCGCTGAACAGCTTTATCTGACCCTCGTTGGCGGTAAACTCGTTCTTGAGCTTGGGGAAGTACAGTATGCCCTTAAGGTTGAACGGATAGTCGGCGTTCAGGTGTATCCAGAACAGCGGATCATCGTAATCGTGGAACACCTTGTGATAGAACGCCTTATACTCGTCGTCAGTCACGTCCTTGGGCATCTTGAGCCACAGCGGATGCGTGTCGTTGATCTGGCGCGGGCCTACCGGGCGGGTCTCGTGCTTATGCTCGTGCGGCTTGTCCGCCTCGCCCTCCTTGTGCTCCTCTTCCGGCTCCTCTACCTCTACTTCCTCGGTCTCGCCGATTATGTTGAGCATTATAGGCGTGGGCATGAGCGCGCAATATTTGTCCAGCAC
>USEE01000013.1 GCA_900553645.1 uncultured Eubacteriales bacterium | reverse complement strand
TCCGTGCAACCAGATGTATGAGCAGCCATCCGCGCCGCGCCCACCATAAATTAAAGTGGGCGCGGAAGAAGTAATCAGTCATCAAGGTTCTGTATAAGCATCTCCCACGCCCAGAGAGCAGCAAAGCAATAATCGCACAAAGTCACGCCGCTTACCCAAACTCCGCAAGGTCAACCCTGTTTGACAGGGGTTGGCAACAACCCATTAATTGTCATAAAGCCCAGCCAGTGCGCCGTGTCAAGGATGCCGAAGGCACGGCGAAGCCGCTTGTCCTTGACACGGTGCGCTGGCTGGGCTACCTTCTCGCTGAGCCTGTCCGCTTCTCTCACGCTTAGAAAGCAATGCCACAACAAGCAAGCAAAACCGCGCCCCTCGTCCCAAGCGACAAGAAGCGCGGCTCAATCCAATTAACTCTACTTATAGCTTTCCACAATCTCACTAACAACAATCTCGCCGTCGATAAGCGTCTCAAACACAGGCCGCTCCGTCCTCTCCACGCGCCAGTACCTGCGCGCCCGCTCGTCATCCGCCGCCGCGTCGTCGCCGCCATCAAAGCAGTTGCACGCGTCGCCCGTGAACACGCGCCCGTTTACCGTCAGCCGCGCTACCGCGTACACATCGCGCCCCGACTCCATAAAAAACCTTGCCCACGTAATCGCTTCTTCCTTCGTGCGCGATGCGTACAGGCACGCCATGCGCGACGGGCATTCCGGAAACTCGGCTCTGCGCACGCGCTCCAATGCCTGTTCACGCCTTGCTACCTTCTTCCACCTGTCCATATCGGCGCGTATCAGTTCGGCAATTGCGCCGCTTACCTGTTCGCCGCGTTCGATTTGCTCAAAGCATCTTACGCGCTCGCACACGCCGTTTACATTGTTGTCGCCCATGATTATCGTCTGTCCCTCGCTCATCGGGCGGCCGGTTATCGCGTGGTATACGGTTATCGGCATATTTTTAGACCTGCCTCTCATTGGGATTATCGATTTTCATCGCCATCGAATAGTAAGGTATGCGCTTACCCGCAAAGTCCACGTCATGCCTATCCAGCAATTCAAACCCCATATGCCGGAACATGGCCGCGTGCTTTTCGGTATTTACCACCAGCGTCAGCCGCTTGCAGCCCTTCTTGCGCGCATACGGCACGACGCAGTCGAATACCAGCCTGCGCGCCAAGCCCTGCCCGCGCCACAATTCGTGCACGGCTATATTCAGTATATATAAGTCCTCCGGCCCGCGCATGTTCTTTGACACCTCGGGCGTTATCAGTATCGGCGTGCATTCCCGCGCGGCCTTTACCTTCATGAACTTCAGCGTGTCCAGCCCGCCGCACAGCGTGGCCGTGCGCTTGTTAAACTCGGCCTCGCCCGGCGCTTCCAGCATTATTTCGCCCGCGATATTGCCTTCGTCAAGGGCTATGAAGCACGCCTTGTTATACCTCATAAAGAAATTACACAGTGTCCGGTTGATCGACATCAGCATCTCGCGCGAATCTACGCCCGGCTTCAGGTATTCCTGCGCCGCGGTATATATCGGATAGCCGCTTAGCGCATCGCTCATCAGCGCCGCCAGCTCCGGGCAGTCGGGGGCTTCGGCTCTGCGAAAGTCCATTACTGATCGCCTCCGCGCTTCAGTTCTTCGTCGATTGCGTCAAGCAGTATCTGCGCCAGATCGCCCTCGACCTTTACCGGCTGTTCGCCCTTCCTGAACAGCGCGCCGCAGCCTGCGCCGCCCGCTATTCCTATATCGGCGCTGCGCGCTTCGCCCGGGCCGTTTACCACGCAGCCCATTACCGCGACCTTGAGCGGCTTATGTATGCCGCGCGTCGCGTCGTATACGCGCTTGGCTATGCCCGCCACATCTATGCGCGTGCGGCCACAGGTGGGGCAGGAGATTACCTCGACCGAATCCACCAGATCGCCCGTGGCGCGCAGTATCTTCTTTGCGGCGTAGATCTCCTCCACCGGGTCGGCGGTCAGCGATACGCGTATCGTGTCGCCTATGCCGTCCAGCAGCAGCGAGCCTATGCCTCTCGCGGACTTTACCATGCCGTCCTCGGGCAGACCCGCCTCGGTTACGCCTACGTGCAGCGGGTAGTCGCACAGCTTATTCGCCAGTCGATAGCTCTCAACAGTAGTGCGCACGTCGGATGACTTCATCGACAGCACTATGTCGTCAAAGCCCTCGCGCTCCAGATACGACGCGTGCTTTAGCGCGCTTTCGACCATGCCCTGCGCGCTGGAGCCGTATTTCTGCCTTATATCGCGCTCTATCGAGCCGGAGTTTACGCCTATGCGAACCGGCACATGGTGCATTTTGAGGCAGTCGGCCAGCTTCTTCACGTTTTCCTGCGCTCCGATGTTGCCCGGGTTTATGCGCACCTTGGCGATGCCGTTTTCGACTGCGCCTATCGCCAGCCGGTAATCGAAGTGTATGTCCGCGACCAGCGGTATCGGGCTATTGTCCACCAGATACCTCACCGTGCGCACGCACGCCTCGTCGTGTACCGCCAGCCGCGCGATCTGGCAGCCCGCCTCGTACAGCCGTATGATCTGTTTAAGCGTCGCCTCGCCGTTGCGCGTGTCGGTGTTGGTCATCGACTGTATCACGACCGGCGCGCCGCCGCCTATCTGCACATTGCCTACCATTACGCTTTTGCTCATTAGAAAGCCGCCTCCCCAAACTGTACTTTGCAATAACAGCCGACATTGCGTCGGCTGTATGTGTTTTTTGGTAAGGTCAAGGCAGCAGTCGCCGCCTCAGCCGTATTCGCCCTGCCTGAACATAATCGTTATCCGCCGGTAATCAGCCGCGCCACATCGTTGTACGTCACGAATATCATCAGCCCGAACAGCAACGCAAGTCCGATAAGGCTTATCATCGCCTCGCGCTTGGGCGGCACGGGCTTTTTGCGTATCATTTCGATGACCAGCAAAAGCAGCTTGAATCCGTCCAGACCCGGTATCGGCAAGAGGTTAAGTATGCCCAGATTGAGCGAGATCATCATCAGAGTTTGCAGCGTCTCCATGCCGCCCTTGCTGACCTGTTCGGATATTATCTGCACCGTGCCCACCGGGCCGGTGAGCTGGTCGGTTATGGGCTGCTTACTGGTGAATATGCTGCCCAGCGACTTGTACATCTCGCCGGTAAACTGCACGATGAAGCGCCCCGCGCGGCTGACTACCTCAAACGGCGAACAGGGCGAGTACGCCGTGCCGAATGTCGTGCCGATCATGTACCGTCCCGCCGATTCGCTGTACGCGGGCGTTATCGAAAGGCTTACCCGCTCGCCGCCGCGCTCGACCACCATGCCGATGGGCTGGCCGTCGGATGCGGCAATCGCGTCGCGCACCCTCTGCGTGCCCGCCTCGTCATAGCTTACGTCCTGCCCGTTCACGCTGACGATAATGTCGCCCGCCTGAATGCCCGCCGCGTATGCCGCCGAGTCGGTCGAATATTCGGCCACGCGCGGCACGACGACGGGATTGCCGATCATCGAGTATATGATTATTGTAGCCACAAACGCCAGCACCGCGTTCATGAACGGCCCGCAGAACGCGCAGATAAAGCGCTTCCACGCGGGCTGCTTCATATAGCTCTTGTCGCCCGCGTCCCCGACAATTTTGTCGATGTCCGAGTCCTCGCGTCCCACGGCGTCGCTTTCGTCCATGTAATAGCGCACATATCCGCCCAGGAATATCAGCCTCAGCGAATACTTGATGCCCTTGAATTTGAACTGGCACAGCTTGGGGCCGAAGCCTATCGAAAATTCCTCGACCGGTATGCCCAGCGCCAGCGCCGACAGAAAGTGACCCAATTCGTGTATCAGCACGCACAGCGCCAGTATCAGCACGGCTGCGATGATATTGATTACAGACATAAATCTCCTCCACAAAGGGTTTGAGCGCGCTTTTGTTAAGGCATGTTCAGCCCGATTTGCTGGTTTAAGACTCCGCGCTTAATCCACAACTGAACTGCCTTAAACGCACTTAAAGGATTACCGCGCGATAAGCGCCGCCGCGTAAGCCTTGGCTTCGCTTCCCAGCTCGATAAGCTGTTCCACGCTCTCGGCGGGCGCGCCTGCAAAGTGCTCAAGCGTGCGCTCGACCACATCCGCAATGCCGTAGAAGTCGGTTTCGCCGCGCAAAAAAGCGCTTACCGCCGACTCATCCGCGGCGTTCATAACGCACGGCATACCGCCGCCCGCCTTCATTGCCTCGTATGCAAGGCGCAGGCAGGGGAAGCGGCTCTCATCCGGCTCCTCAAACGTAAGCGATTTGCCCGCCAGCTCCAGCACGCCCACGCCCGATGCTATCCTGTCCGGATAGCCCAGCGCGTATGCGATCGGCCCGCGCATGTCGGGCACGGCCAGCTGTGCCAGCACCGAGCCGTCCTCAAATTCCACCATCGAATGTACGATGCTCTGCGGGTGAACCAGCACGCTTACCTGCTCGGGCGGCGTTGAGAACAGCCGGCACGCCTCGATTATCTCTAAGCCCTTGTTCATCAGCGTCGCGCTGTCTATCGTCACCTTGCCGCCCATGCGCCATGTGGGGTGGTTCAGCGCCTGTGCGGGCGTGGCCGCGGCGATCTGTTCGCGCGTCCATGTGCGGAACGGCCCGCCGCTGGCGGTGAGTATAAGGCGCTTTACGCGGCCGGGGTGCGTCGCCATCGCCTGAAATATCGCGCTGTGCTCGCTGTCCACGGGCGTAAGGCTGCGCGGCGGCATGTGGCCGTCGGGGGAATAGCCCCGCTTTTCATCCAGCCTGCGCGCCGCGTCCATGACCAGTTCGCCGCCCGCGACCAGCGCCTCCTTGTTGGCCAACAGTACGCGCTTGCCCGCGTTCAGCGCGGTCATTACAGGGCCCAGCCCCGCCATGCCCACGACCGAGTCCAGCACCGTGTCACAGCCGCTTTCCAGTATTGCGCGCTCGTTAACGTTCGCGCCGGTCAGCGTGCCGGGGCGCACGGTAAAGCCCTCGCGCGGCTTAACCACGCCCGTAAGCTCCGGCTTAAATTCGTCGGTAAGCCTGTAAAGCGCATCCGCGTCCGAACCGCAGGTGGCGGCGACAAGTGTAATTTCATCCCTGTGCAGGCGCATAACGTCCAGCGTTTGAGTGCCTATCGAGCCGGACGCGCCCAGAAGTGCCAGCTTCATCATATCAAAACAACCCGCCTTTGCAAAATAACGGCCCTGCGCCGTGCGCACTTTACGCCCGCACGGCGCAGAGCCGCCTTGGTATCAATATATAAGCATAAGCCTGAAGTATACGTAAACCACCACGATATTGAACATCGCGCCGTCCAGCCGGTCCATCATACCGCCGTGACCCGGGAATATCGTGCCGTAGTCCTTGACCCCGCAATAGCGCTTGACTATCGACGCGGTAAGATCGCCGCACTGCGAGCATACGCCCGCGATGAGTCCCAGTATCGTAAAATGCCATACCGGCGGCAGATTGGGTATGAACGACGTGCCCACCCACGCGACCACGGTAGCCCACAGCATAGACGCGGCCAGACCCGCCAGCGCGCCCTCGACCGTCTTTTTGGGCGATATATTGGGACACAACTTATGCTTGCCCCAGCGTATGCCCACGCAGTACGCCGCAATGTCGCCCATAAACGCGATCGTCATGCTGAGTATCAGCGCCAGCGTGCTCATGCCGTAATCGGGCAGGTCAAGCAGCGGATATATGAGCGACAGCATAAGTCCCGGATATATCATTGTAAACATAGTGGCCGAAAGCGACGGATAGTCCGCTTCCTTGCGCGCCACCATGACCACCAGCGATACCATCGAGAACATAAGCATCACCGGCATCATGAGCGATTCGGCATGACCCATGTAGCGCCCCAGCGTGTACGCGCCCAGCAGCGCCGCCGGATACGCCACGCACAGCCACTGTATCGGCTTCATGCCCTTTTTGCGGAACGCGTCGTATAGCTCGAACATGCAAAAGCATGTCGCGATCATAGTGACTATCCGGAAGTACCAACCCTGAACCCATACGAGCGATGCGAAAAATATGCTGAGTATAACGCCCGTTATGACTCTTACGCGCATACGCGCCCACCCCACAATTTAGTGTTTGTGCGGGACTTTATCTCCCGCCGAAACGCCGCTGGCGTTTCTGGAATATCGCGATATCGCGATCCAGCGCCTCCGCGTCGAAGTCCGGCCACAGTATCGGATCGAATACAAACTCGGCATATGCCAGCTGGTACAGCAGGAAATTGCTCAGCCGCTCCTCGCCGCTGGTGCGTATCAGCAGATCGACCTCGGGCAGATCGGCAGTGTACAGGCTGCCGGCAACCATCTTCTCATCAATCGCGTCCGGGTCGATTTCGCCCGCCGCGGCGCGCGTGGCCAGCAGTCTCGCCGCCCGCGCGATCTCCGCCCGCGCGCCATAGTTGAGCGCTATGTTGAGCTTCAGGCCGGTATTGTCCTTCGTACGCTCCATCGCGGCTTTAACCGCGGCACACTGCTTTTCAGGCAGCCCGTCCACGTCGCCCAGTATCAGTATGCGCACGTTCTTTCGGTGCAGCTCGTCGATCTCGCGCGAGAAGTACTCCAGCAAAAGACTCATCAGCGCGCCGACTTCCTCGTGCGAACGCGACCAGTTCTCGGTCGAAAAAGCGTATACGGTCAGCGCCTCTATGCCCAGTTCGTCGCAGCGCGTTATCGTGCCGCGCAATGCCTCAACGCCCGCGCGATGCCCTGCCGCGCGCGGCAGCAGCCGCTTCTTGGCCCAGCGACCGTTTCCATCCATTATTATAGCAATGTGGCGCGGCAATATTGTGTCGCTCGAATGTATATTGCTTTGCATATAAGCACCTTCCGATTAAGATTTGCTGAGATCAGGTAATTAAGCCTGTTCAGGCTGCTATTCGGGCAAATATTTTTATTTTAGCCTTCGATAGCCAGCCGCCGGACAGACCGCACGCGCACATTCCCGCCGGAGCATACATAGCCCGCATTTAAGTTTTTCCGCACGGCCGCGCAGTCCGGGCACATAAATTCGGGCCGACCCGGCGCGGGGCGCGGCGCGCCTGCGGGGGTCGGCCCTTGAGCATGGATTAACAAGCCGACTGCCTTACGGACGCGGCTCGAAGAACCATGCGCATATTACACGGCCGGGCGCGCGGCCTATAACGCGCGCAACGTATTCCGGCGGCATTTCGCCGTCCGGAATCTGGGCCATCTGGCGCTGTCTGCGCGGCGCGGCGGTGAATACGATTTCGGGCCGCTCACCCTGCGCGCAGAGTATATCCAGCGCACGGTCAAGCGGCAGACCCAGAATCATACGCTCATGACTTCCTTTTCCTTTTCAACGCCCAGCTTGTCGCACTCCTTGCTGGCGGCGTCGGTGGCCTTCTGCAGCTCATCCTCGGCGCGCTTCTGGTCGTCCTCGGTGATCTGGGAGTCCTTCTTCAGCTTCTTGAGCTGCTCCATCGCGTCGCGGCGGATGGCGCGCAGCGCAACCTTGGCCTCCTCGACCATCTTCTTGACCTGCTTAACCAGATCCTTGCGGCGCTCCTCGTTCAGCTCGGGCACGACCAGGCGCACTACCTTGCCGTCGTTGGAGGGGTTGATGCCGATGTCGCTCTTCTGAATGGCCTTTTCGATGGCCGAGATCATCTTGTTTTCCCACGGCGCGATGACCAGCATACGCGGCTCGGGCGAGGAGATGTTGCCCAGCTGATTCAGGGGAGTGGGCGTTCCGTAGTAGTCCACCAGAATCTTGTCCAGTATCTGGGGATTGGCGCGGCCGGCGCGCAGCGTGGTCAGATCCTTTTTGAGCAGGGCAGTGGTCTTGCCCATCTTATCCTTGGCGGTGTCTATAACCTGCTTATACATACCTGTCGTCCTCCTGCTAACGTATTTACTTAAAGCTGTGAGACAGCCTTATTCGCTAACATATATTGTAACGAATAATTGTCCGCTTGGCAAGAGCCATTATGAAAATCGATCATATATAAGCCTGAAAATAGCTTGAGGAAATTAATAGCGCGTTTGCTTTTAGCCGCTTGCGCCGTGTGATATAATTTAGGCAGAGGATATTCCCTTCAAAAGGAGATTTTATATATGATGATAAAGATTCGGTTCGCCGTGCCCGAAGACGCGGCGGAGCTTATCGCGATGAACCGCGAGTTTAACGAAGTGGACGATTTGGATGTTGAGGCGGTTAAGAAGGAACTGGCGGACGGCCAAGAGTTGGTCGTCGTCGCTGACGCGGGCAAGGAGGGTCTGGCGGGCTTTTGCTGTGTGCAGCACTATAAGTCGTTTTGCTACAACAGGCCCATCGCCGAGCTGACCGAGCTGTACGTGCGCCCCGATTACCGCCATAAGGGTCTGGCCTCGCGCATGATTACCGCGCAGGTGAACGCACTGAGGCCCATGGGCGTAAGCGAGCTGGAGGTAATAACCGCCGCCGATAACGCGCAGAGCCACGCCGTATACCGCGCTAACGGCTTTAAGGACGAGGAATGGTCGTGCCTTGCGCGCCAGCTGTGACGCGGCGCACGCAGTATATATCCCATTTTATGCGAGGTGACGATATATGCAGGAATACTGGCGCAGCATACTGCGCGGGCTGAAGCCCGAGATACGCGATTCGCTGACGCTCGAAAAGGCATTGGTCAACCGCGAGGGCACGCGGCTTATGGTGTGCTTCCATGCGCCCGGCCTGATAGTGGGCGACGACTATAACGACATAAAGCGCAGCGTGCGCGCGGCCTTCCCCGGCCGCGAGGTGGCCGTGCGCGTGAGCTGCCCTGAATTAAAAGAGCAGGTCGAGCGCGACATAACGCCCTATTGGGAGTTTATAAAGAATTGCGCGCTCAGGCAATTGCCCGCGTGCAAGCCTTTTTTTAGGCACTGCACGATAAGCCAGACCGGAACCAGCGTGACAGTAAACTTCCCCGACGAGGCGGTAATCGCGTTCATGCTCAATTGCAAGGCGTCGGAGCTTTTGAGCAAGCTCTGCCGCGAGCTGTTTCAGGCCAACATCACATTCGACTTCACATGCAGCGGCGAGATGGACGAGCGCCTGCGCTACATAAGCGAGATGCGCAAAAAGGACGAGCAGCTGCTGATGGAACGCCTGGCGCTGGAACAGAAGGCCAACGCCAAGACACAGGCCGAAAAGAAGCCCGAACTGCCGCAGGTGCTCTATGGCCGCTCGATCGACACCGCGCCCATGCAGATCGACCAGATCGCCGAGGACGCGGGCCGCGTGACCGTCGCGGGCGAAATTGTCACGACGGACTTAAAGGAAGTAAAGGACGGCGCGCTTACCATAGTAACATTTACCGTGACCGACTATACCGGTACGGTTTACGTCAAGGCATTCCTGCGCGCCAAGCAGGGGCGCGGCGGCGAGGACGGCCCCGCACAGCCTGCTCAGCCCGACCCGCTGAAGGAATATCTTGCTCCTGGCAAGTGCATCAAGGTGCGCGGCCAGTACCGCTACGACGACTTCCTGAAGGAAATGGTCGTAATGCTGAGCGACGCGGAGCAGCAGAAGAAGGAAGTGCGCAAGGACAACGCCCCCCGCAAGCGCGTCGAGCTGCATATGCACACCCAGATGAGTACGATGGACGGCGTGTCCAGCGCAACCGCGCTCATCAAGCGCGCGATAAGCTGGGGCTTCCCGGCGATTGCCGTGACCGACCACGGCGTGTGTCAGGCGTTCCCCGAGGCGTTCAAGGCCGCGGGCAAGGACATCAAATTCATACCCGGCTGCGAGGGCTACTTAATAGAAGATGCGGCGCAGATAGTGGACGAGGCCGACGACCGCGAGCTTGATCAGACTGCATTTGTCGTGTTCGACGTGGAGACGACCGGCCTTAACGGCAGCACCGACATGATAACCGAGATCGGAGCGGTGCGCATCGAAAACGGCGAGGAAGTGGCCGAGTTCTCCGAATTGGTCAACCCCGGCCGCATGATACCCGAAAAGGTGGTCGAGCTGACCGGCATAACCGACGCTATGGTGCGCGACTGCCCCACGATTGAGGAGCTTGCGCCTAAGTTTTATGAATTCTGCAAGGGTGCGGTACTCGTCGCACACAACGCGTCGTTCGATACGTCGTTTATAAAGCGCGCGTTTGCCAATATCGGCGGGCTGCACGCGCCGGTGCTGGATACACTGGCGCTTGCGCGCAACCAGTACGCTGGTCAGACCAAGAGCTTCAAACTCGGCTCGATATGCAAATTCCTGGGCATAAGCCTTAAAAACGCCCACCGCGCCGTGCACGACGCGCGCGCGACCAGCAAGGTGCTTGTACACACGCTAAACGTAATCCGCGCGCAGCACCCCGAGGTAAAGCGCCTGAGCGACCTGAACAGCCTGTATTACGCCGACAAGGACGCAAAATCGTGGCACATAATATTGCTGGCAAAGTCGCAGGACGGACTTACCAACCTCAACCGCATAGTGTCCGAAGCACACCTGCACCACTTCCACAAGCATCCGCGCATACCGCGCAGTGTGCTGCAAAAGTACCGCGAGGGTATAATCGTAGGCAGCGCCTGCGAGGCGGGCGAGCTGTTCCGCGCCATGGTCGCGGGCAAGAGCGAGGATGAACTGCTTAAAATCGCGTCTTTTTATGACTACCTAGAGATACAGCCCATAGGCAACAACGCCTTCATGATACGTGAGGGCACGGCCAGGGACGAGGAGGCGCTGCGCGACTACAACCGTCATATACTTGCGCTGGGCGACAAGCTGAAAAAGCCCGTGTGCGCCACGTGCGACGTGCACTTCCTCGACCCGAAGGACTCCAAATTCCGCGCGATACTGATGGCGGGGCAGGGCTTTGCCGACGCCGATCAGCAGGCGCCGCTCTACCTGCGCACTACCGAGGAGATGCTGGAGGAGTTCAGCTATCTGGGCGACCGCGCCGAGGAGGTCGTTATAGACAACCCCAACAAGATTGCCGACATGGTGCAGGGCGTGAAGCTGTTCATACCTCACCCCAAAAACGAGGTCACGTTCCAGCCCTTCTGGCCCGACGCGGCCGACAACGTGCGCACGATGGCCGAAAGCCGCGCGCGCGAGGTATACGGCGACCCGCTGCCCGACATAGTGCGCGCCCGCCTCGACAAGGAGCTTAAATCCATACTGGGCTACGGCTTCGGCACGCTGTACAACATCGCACAGAAGCTGGTCAAAAAGTCCACCGACGACGGCTACATAGTCGGCTCGCGCGGTTCGGTCGGCTCGTCGCTGGTGGCGCACTTCATCGGCATCACCGAGGTTAACGCACTGCCGCCGCATTACGTGTGCCCGGTGTGCAAGTACTCCGACTGGGACCCGCCCAAGGGCTACACCTGCGGCCCCGACCTGCCCAAACAAAAGTGCCCCAAGTGCGGCGCGGATATGCGCGCCGACGGCTTCGATATACCGTTTGAAACCTTCCTGGGCTTCTACGGCGACAAGGTGCCCGACATCGACCTTAACTTCTCGGGCGTGTACCAGCCGCGCGCACATGCCTATATAGAGGAACTTTTCGGCAAGGGCAACGTGTTCCGCGCCGGCACGATAGGCACGCTGGCCGAAAAGACCGCCTACGGCTACGTCAACAAGTACCTCGAAGAACGCGGCCTGCACGCCACGCGCGCCGAAAAGGACCGCTTGGTCGCGGGCTGCGTGGGCGTAAAGCGCACCACCGGTCAGCACCCGGGCGGCATAGTCGTGCTGCCCAAGGATTACGAGATATACCAGTTCACCGCGATACAGCACCCCGCCGACGACAACGATACCGACATAATCACGACCCACTACGACTTCAACTCCATGCACGACGTGCTGGTCAAACTGGACTGTCTGGGTCACGATGACCCGACCATGCTCAGGGCATTGCAGGATATAACCGGCATATCGCCCAAGCAGGTGCCGCTGGGCGACCCAAAGGTAATGAGCCTGTTCACATCGCCCGAGGCGCTGGGCGTGACGCCCGATCAGATATACGGCTGCAAGTCGGGCACGCTGGGCATACCCGAATTCGGCACGCGCTTTGTGCGCGGTATGCTGGAGGAGACTCAGCCGCATACGATGGAGGAACTTATCCGCATAGCGGGCCTGAGCCACGGTACCGACGTGTGGCTGGGCAACGCGCAGGAGCTGGTAAAGAGCGGTCAGGCACAATTGAAGGACTGCATATGCAACCGCGACGATATAATGAACTTCCTGATAAAGCAGGGACTTGAGCCTAAAATGGCCTTCACCACGATGGAATCCGTGCGTAAGGGCAAGGGACTCAAACCCGAGATGGAATCCGCCATGAACGAGCATAACACGCCCGAATGGTTCATCGACTCCTGCAAAAAGATAAAGTACATGTTCCCCAAGGGGCATTCGGTCGCATACGTCACGATGTCGCTGCGCATAGCGTACTTTAAGGTGTACTATCCCGTGGCGTACTATAAGTGCTACCTGCAGCGCAACCTTGACGTGTTCGACGCGTCCATAATGATGGGCAGCGCCAACGACATACTGGAGCAGCTGGTGGCGCTGGACGACAAGGGCAAGGACATAAGCGCCAAGGAGGCCAACATTGTCACGATGCTCGAAATCCTCCTTGAAATGCACGCGCGCCACATGGTGCTGCTGCCGTGCGACCTGTACGAGAGCGAGGTCGATCAGTTTGTGATTAAGAGCGATCACGAACTGCTTATCCCGTTCACCGCGATTCCCGGTCTGGGCGCGAACGCCGCGCAGGTGGTCGTGGACGCGCGCAGGGAAGGCCAGTTCATATCGGTCGAGGATATGCTAAAGCGCCACATAGGAAAGGCTACGATAGAACTTCTGCGTAAGTTTGGCTGCCTTAAAGGTATGCCCGAAACCAGCCAGATGAGCCTGTTCGACATGATGTAAGCACGCAAACGCAAACGAAACCGCCCCGCACAGTGCAGTCTGCCTGCACAATGCGGGGCGATTGTCTTTTATATGCAAAAGGCAGTTAATATGATAAGGGCAGGGCGCAGGGCACTAACAAACCGGGGATCAATAATCCGTCTCAGCATCAACAGTATCGGAGTAATCGGAGCTATCCTCCGCACTGCCGCCTGTGCTGTCGTTTCGGAAAATCCACTCGCCGTCCGCGCGGATAAGCCCGCATTTGCTGCCTGCCTTGACCGAAAATACGCCGTCACAGGTCTGCACTATCGAATCGTATTCAACCGGCAGTATCTCGCTCCCGTCCAGCGCGTATACACCCCACAGCGTGTGCGCGCCATCATCGCGGCTTACGCATATCGCATTTATCTCAGCGCCGTTGAACATTGGGTAGGCGCTCGCCGTGTCAGTGAACTCGACCGCCGGTTCGCCGCTGCCGGATATGTCGATTATGCTGGCCGTCATGGTCCTGTCTCTTATACA
>USEE01000012.1 GCA_900553645.1 uncultured Eubacteriales bacterium | reverse complement strand
TATTATTAGTGCGCAAATCTGTGAATTAGGTGTCACACTTGCATCTGAAGCGGTTGATGGCAAAAGCAATGAAATCCCGGCAGTGCAGGAATTGCTAAAGAAAATGGACATTGAGGGATGCCTGATCGTTGCGGATGCACTGAATTGCCAGCAGAAGACAGCTGAAGTCAGCGTGTCGGGAAAGGCGGATTATTTGTTGGATGTCAAAGCAAACCAGCGAAATCTGGAAACAGAAATTGCTGAATATGTCAAGGACGAGAAACTCCATGACAACATGGACAAGCTGCGAAAGGTAGAAAAGAACCGGGAGCGAATCGAAATCCGGACAGCGTATACTACAAGCGATATTGCGTAGCTGTACGGGAAGGAGAAATGGAAGAATCTGAGCTGCATTGGCGCAATCAGGAAAGAAACAGATATTGATGGGACGCGGATAGAAGAGTGGCATTATTATATCTCCAGCCGTAAACTTTCAGCGTCAGAACTGCTTCACCACGCACGCATGGAGTGGGCAGTGGAATCGATGCACTGGCTGCTGTATGTTCATTATTCGGAAGATTACTGCCGAATTGCGAACAAAACTGCACAGCAGAATCTGAATTTGTTACGAAAGTTTGCATTGTCACTGCTCAAACTCTACAAAGTGGAGCCTGATGAAAAATGAACAGGCTCTATCCTTTTATTCTTTTTGCATTCCGTGTATGTTATTCGACGAGTGAAATACTGATACAGGCAACGCTGCGGGGTGGAAGCTTCGCCTTGATAATATCATCCTTGACATGAATCATCAGGGGATTTTCCGTAAACGGGGTACCAGGCAACAGATTTTCGGCCTGAAGTACCTTGCTTTCCAGAATTGTTCCGCATTTATTCAGAGAGTAAGTAGTTTCCTCCTGCCAGTTCAGGTTGAGCATCGTCAGGGTCAGCACATGATGATCATCGATGGTGGCAACGACTTCAAAGTCTTCTACACCATCTACCGTACACAGCTTTCCGCCGGCATGCCGGGAGAGCAGCGCAAAGGCCTGACCGGTTGCCGTCAGCTCAGTATGATCCGGATGCACCTGCATGGCGCCTTCGTTAACCGGCTCAAAGTAGCAGGCCATGGGCATGCGCTGTTTTTCGCTTTCATGCATGAACATGTGCAGCATCTGCGCAGTGAAGATGCCCTCCATGGAGGAAGGATTGCGGCACCATGTTTTCCACAGATTCCATTCATCGTAGGAGATGAATGTCTTTTCCGGGAGCATGTCATGCAGCCTGCGCAGGATTCCTAGATTGTGAATGGGCATGCGGATCATTTCGTTATAGCAGCGCTCCATGCCCTCCGGAGAGGTGAAGTCCCAATGGACTGAATTGTACGTATGCAGAGAAACGTATGGCGCAATGGGAGCCAGCTTCTTGATGGAAACATCTACCCACTCCTGATTCGGATAGGGGCCGGAAGAAACAAATTTCAGATCCGGCGTAACCTTCAGCATGGCACGCGCATGCGTTTCCACCAGCGATGCGTATCCATCCGGCGTATTTGCGCCCTCCATGTGGCCATAACCCATTTCGTTGCCCAGCGACCACCATTTGACATTGTAGGGCTCCTGATGACCGCGCTGGGCACGCAGCCTGCCGTATTTGCTCTCGGCAGGGCCGTTGCAGTATTCCACCCAGGCGGCGCATACTTCGGGGGAATCCCAGGCGGCATTGATGGTGAGGAAGGGCTCCGCGCCGATCTCACGGCACAGTGCAATAAAATCGTCGGTGTCTATTTCATGCATGTCATAGCCGTGTGTAAAGGGCTGCGTTTCATTTTCCATGTAGCCCTCCATGGGAGCGCGCCTGTCGGGATGCAGGAACATATCCTGCCAGCGATATTCGCCGGCAAAGTTGCCACCCGGCCAGCGCAGCAGACGCACGCCGATTTCCTTGAGCTTTTCCACGGTGTCCCTGCGCATGGTATGGAAATGATTGTCCGGCATCATGGAAACTGCGCCGATGAGCAGTTGTGCCTGCTCCGTGTAGGTAATGCTTATCACGGCATGCGCATCGTCGACGCCGGGGGTCAGAATCGTCTCAAAGCGCTGCCATTCATCCAGCTCTTCCTGTGCATCCTCCTTCGCTAGAACGGGCTGAACAGGAAAAACGGTTTCCGCATAAATCTGCGTACCATCGGCGTTGGTGAGCGCGACGCGCACATCCAGCGGCTGCTGTACTTTGACAACGACGGCAAACGGATAGCTCCTGTCCTTTTGAAGGAAGAGCTCCTTTTGACGGATACCGCTCACCTGATTCGGAATTGGGTTCTGAATCATCTGGGACTGGCATTCGTTACGCCGCCACATGCCGTTGTGCGCGTAATGACATACATAAGCTTCGTTTGCGTTGCTACCGGGAAGGCGGTGTTCATTGGCGAAGTACACGCATTCGCCGATGCCTTCCCAGTCCAGCGCTACGCCGTTGCGCGCCGCAGCGCCGGCAAACTTCCGGTTGCGGATCATCTGGGCGCTGAGACCATCCATGATGCTGGCTCTGGTATGCTCCAGGTTGTGGCCAAACAAATGGGGCGACACCGTAGAGGTGGTTTTGAGATCGATATACAGGTAATGGCTGTGCTGCTGCGCCGCAAACAGCGTGTCCTGCGCAGGATCTTCCGTGGTCTGGCAGCCGGGGGTATTACCGAATTTGCCGTCGTATTCATCCAGCAGTTCCTGCACCGTCAGACCCAGAACACGGCATAGCGGCACCAAAAGCGAGATGTCAGGAAGTGTGACGCCACATTCCCACTTGGAAACGGCTTTGTTGGTTACACAAAGCTTTTCCGCTAACTGCTGCTGTGTGAGTCCCAAACGTTCACGGGCTTGGATTATTTTGTTGGAAACAAGGGAGCATCGCATTGGTGAGATCGTCTCCTTTCACTATTGTAGATTGTAGCTATGTGTTGCAACATCACTGCTTATGGCAATATCGTATCAGGCTTTTTTCGAAAACACAATCGCTTTACAAGCGATTTGAGGGGGGCTGTTGCCCCGAAAGACCGTAACAAGAAAATGAAAAAAAGAGTGAGCAAGGATATGTGCGTTGTGATATTGTCAATATCACATCGTATTTCTCTGTGGTCTCGACATCCTCAAAAAAGCCTACTAACGTTGTCCTATCCATGTACATATTATAGCATTCTTTTGGTTGGTTAAAAATTGATTCCCGTGGTTTTCGCGTCGATTGTGTTGACAGCGCTGCCTTGCGGTGATACACTTCCATTAGTGGCATCGTTGATGTAATTTTTTGTCCTTTCCGTCTCATTCGATGAGATTGTGAGGTCTTCAACGTTTGCCACATTTTTTTGTGCTTTCAGGGCTTCCACGCGCTGCAGGTACAGCTTTGTACTATAACCGCCGTCGTTATTACGAGTCTCTTTCGCCGAATATATGGCGCGGTATTCTGTGCCATCATATTCAAACGGCGCTACGAAGCAGTGCATAGCGGTCATGTTCTGCGAATTGCCATAATCCGTATAACTGCCCACATAGACGCTATTCTGAATAAGAGTGTTGAAATTCTCAAGGGCTGCTTTTGCAGGCACTTTAAGTTCATCAGGCAAGTTTTCTATGCTTCTGCGTGTTTTCTTATATCCGTCACCATTGATCGCAATTTCAACGCCTGTATCTGCATTGACCGTCGTTTTGAACCCTGCAACCTTCTTCGCTTCACTGAACGGCTTGCTTATGTCAATAACCGGCGTTTTCAATTCGACTACTGGTATTTCCGTTTTTGAAAGCAGCTGATCCGTAAACTTACGCCTTTGCGGCATTCTTTCCGCATCTTCGGCCATCTCATTGCGCATAAACTCAAGCAGCTCCGTCGAACTGACCGTCGCATTCCTGGCCTCGGCTTTCGTGGTCTTGCCGTCGTTCGCCGCCAGCGCGCGTTCCTGCGTGTTATGCACGAACCTCTCAAGGTTGCTGGCGCGCGGATTATTTCCTGCAAAGCCTAAAATGCGATCCCACTCATCCGCGGTATGCGTCCCGCCGTCAGCCTGAACCTTTTTTATCAGCTCGTCATAATCGCCCGCCTTGTATTCATGTCCGGCCTGAAGCGGGTTATTATCTACCGCTCTTTTGAGCGCCTCCAGCGCCTGCTCTGCCGTACTGACGCGCGGCGCGCTTACCTCCGCGCCCTCCTGCCATGTGCCGTCGCCGCGCTTCAGTTTGCTTCCGCGCCGCGCCAGCCCTTCGCTTATCGCCTTGTCCAGCTCGTCCGGCGTCATTACGCCCTCGCCCACGCGCTGGACCAGCTCGCTTTCCGCACTGTTCAGCTTTAGCGCCGCTATCTTTTCCCGCGCACCCGCTATATACCTTTGCCTGTCCGCCTCGTGCTCGGCTATCGGGTCCGTGTATATCGCGCGCATTACCGGCGACGCGTCCCCGAACAGATCGTCGAATACCCGCGCGGGCGTGTTCATGTTCATGCCGGTCGCGCCGCTTTTGGGAACGCGTATCTCGTCCACATACCCCATTATGCGCTCCATCATCTGCTCGGGTATCCGGCCTGAGCGCAGCGTCTCAATAACCCCCTCGCCCGCGTGCGCGTTTAAGTACCTCAGGCTGCTGTCTATCTGCTGCCTCAGCCCCTTCACCTGATCCATGTCGTTCTGGATCCGGATTATCCGCTCGTTTATATTCAGCCGCTCGCGCACATCGTCCGCCGACAATCTATTCGCGTCCTCCTGCGCCATGCGCGTCTGCTGTTTAAGCAGTGAACTTAGTTCCTCCTGCAAGTCCGCTTCCGCGCCGCTCAGCTGCGCGCGCCGCTGCTCCCACTGGCTTATCGCCTCCTGATTGGCCTTCAGCGTGCCTTCAATGTCCGCGCCGTCCTCCGCGCCCGCGCCGTCTGTAAATACCCGCGCCGCTTCCTCTATCGATATGGCGTCGGTCGTGCGCCACGCCCGACGCCCGTCCCGCCCGGCCTTCAGCGCGTCCAATGCCTCGCGCCCCGCCTGCTGGCTCTGCCTTATCCGCTCGCGCTCCGCCTCGGCGTCCCTGCGCCTGCCCGGGTTTTCGTCGCGTATCTCGTTTATAAGGCTCTCCGTGGCTTCCTGACGTACACTTGCGCGGCGCTGCTGCTCCGCGTGGATTGCATTCATATTGTCCTGCGTGCGCTTTAATTCGTCCGTAAGCCCCTTCACGTCGTCGCCGCTGTCCCTGGCCACCTCGATCTCGCTGTCCAGCTGCGCCGCCCGCCGCCTCAGGTACCGCTCCTGCATGTTAAGCTCGGTATCGTCCGCCCTGGGCACGTCCGACAGCATCTGCTCTATCTCGCCCAGCCGCACATCGCGTCTGCGCCTGTCCGCGTTTTCCTGCCCCGCCCGATTCTCGCGCTCGCTTCTCAGCTCCGCCAGCCGCCCGCCGTCCGCTTCCCGCGCGATTTCGCCGTCCAATTCCGCGTCCGTCATGGCGCTAAATAGCGGCTTGCCGTTTGCGTATATGCCGCCCAGCACTTTGCCCGTGTCCGCGTTGACATTTGAGCCGCCCTGTGATATATTTATGTCAGAGGGGCGAGATGGGAAGTCCGTTTCGGACGTAAGCCGAGGGTCAATGACTTGCTGTTCACTGGCATTGGGCGCTTGCCGTAAGCCTCTTTTTTTATTGCCAGAATCCATGTATGCCGTTATTACCCACAGCTTTTTATATGCATTGTCACCTGCGGCTTCGATTACGTACATCGTGCCGTTTATTTTTTTGCTGTAAATCAGCTTTTTTGATGGATTGTCATTTGAATCCATATAGCCAACCGCTGCATCCGGCGTTCCATCTTCTTTCAGTGCAAGCTCTACACTGTCATAATTGGCAAGCACGTACCCTATGCGCGCCACATCGCTGGCATTCGACATGTTGCTGTCATTCTCGCCATTTATTCCATGCCGCTTCTCTATGTGGTTAAATCCGTTCTTGTCTATGGCATGTACATACCCGCTTAAATCCGTTCCGGTCAGCGCTGATATATCGCTGGCTTCCACGTCCGTAACCGGCGAAATGGTATACCTCTTGAATTTCCCGTTCTTGTTGGCACGGTATTCTTCGCAAAGCTCTACCATATTCTTGTCAACCGACTGCAAATACCCCTGTATATTGCGTATCTCGTCGGCGCTGTACTCACCCGCGGGCTTATACGTTACGCCCGTGTTGGCGCTGTCCAGCATCTCCTGCGCGCGCTCAATATCCACCTGCCCGTCGGCGCTGAATACCTCAATATACCCGTTTGCGCTCGTGCGCAGTTCGGCGGGCGTGTTCTGGTTCTGCACCTCCGTGCGCATCTGCGGCGCATTATCCACACTCTGCACATCGCCGCCGCCCATTGCGGGCGCATTTTCATTCCCGAAGTCGTCCGCGACCACGGCCATGGGCATACCGCCCGCCTGTGCACTTTCGCCTATGCCGTCCGGCCTTGCACCATATACCTCGCCGCGCAGCAGTATTTCAGCCTCTACCGCACTGCGTTCGTTATATAGCCGCTCCGCCTCTCTCTCCAGCCGCCTGTACCGCGACCCGTGCGCGCCCTCCAGCTCGTTTTCCACCTGCTCCAGCCTCAGGTTCAGCCGCTCCCGCTCGGCGCTTAATTCCTGCGTGCTTATGCTGTCGTATTTTTCGTCGTACTGTCCATTTTCCCGGTTGCGCGCGCGGCCTTCCTCCATCCGCTCATTCAGCCGCTCCGGGCTGTCGTTTCTGACCGCCTCGCGCAGTTGAGTTAGCACCTCCTCGGCCTGCTGGCGCGCTACTACATACTCCGCGCTCAATTGCCTGCGCCGCTCAATCGCCTCCAGCGCTTCCCCGGGCGACGGTGCATTCTTCTCATCCTCGACCGTCTGCTCTATCTCGCCCGCCAGCGCGTCGCGGCTCATTATCGCTTCGTCCGCCGCGCGTATCACTTCCTGCGCTTCGGGCGAATTAAGCTTTCTCGCGTCCACGTCGCCCGCGCCGCCTGGCTCGCGAAGTGCCTGCGCGATCTCGTCCATGCGCTCTATGGTCGCGCTGCTTTTGCCGTCCAACTGCGCGCTTAACGCGTCCTCGTCCGTGTAATATGTATCGCGCGCGCTCACGTTCTCCCGCGCCGCCTGGCTTAACTTCTCGCTCGCGGCGCTGTACTCGGCCATTACAGCGTTGTAGCTCTTTACGCCCTGCTCGGTGCTTACGTCTACCGCGCCCGACTCCATGTCGCTTATCAGCTGCTCCACGCCCCGGCGCGCCGCCTCGTATACGCTTTGCGCCTTCCCCGCGTTTTCCGCCGCCGCGCGCCAGTTTTTAAGGCTCTCGGGCGCTTCCTGCCCGTTTGCGCGCCATATGCCCGCGTGCGCGTCCACGTCGCTTATCGACTTTTCGCCCGCGCGTATCTCGGTGTCTATCGCCGCGTTTATGTCCGCTATCTGCTTTTTGCTTATGGGCATACCGCGCTTAACCTCATCCAGCGCGATTTGGGACAGCAAGTGCGCCCGGTACTGCCCCGGCATCAAAAGCCCGCCTATCACCGTAAACGCCGCGCCCATGCCGCCGCCGATCAGCCCGTCCTCCATGTACTGCGCGCCGTCTATAACGCCGCCCTCGCCCGTCCACGGCATGTCTTTGTCGTATACCGCTTTGGCTATGGCGTTTCCCACCGCGTCCTCGGCCACTTCCTCAAATCCTTCGCTGAAAAACGATTTGAATACGTCCAGCCCCGCCTCGTATATCCATCCGTATTTGGACGACTTTATCGCGTCCGCTACCTTTTTCACGCCCGCCGGGCATAGTTTGGATACTATCTTCCCGCCCGCGCCCGTGCCCGCTATCTTCTGCCCCAGCCGCGCCGCGTTTTCAAATACCCTGTCCGCGCCGCCCTGCTCCAAATATGCGTTGGCTATGCCCGTGAACAAAAACGCCGCGCCCGCGTCGTGCGAATCCGCGCCCGCTGTCGCCGCGTCGCGCGCCGCGCCTGCCGCCGCCGATAGCCCGGAATTCACCCATTGCAATATGCGCGTCACGTGCTGTGCGCCCGCCCCGGCACTGCCCGCGCCCACCGCGCCCAGTCCGTAGCTTATCGCCATCGTTTTAAGGCTCTCCGCCGCGCTCTGCTCCAGTTTTTGAAACGTGTCCCAGCCTTCAGAGCCGAACGAGCCGGAATAGTCGCTTAAATCCTGCGTGGGCGAATATGCCCGGTCGAATATCGCCTTCTGCTCCGGGTGCGCCTCCAGCCAGTCCACCGGGCTTTGCACGCCCGCCATCGCCGCCATCGCGGTTACATACGTCGTGGCCAGATCGCGCGGCGTGGAATCCACCACCTGATGTCCCGTCGTGGCCGTCGCAAGCCCCAGCGTCTCAAAAAAGCCCGCCGCGCCGCTTGCCTTTGCCACCTGGTCTATGTCGTACCTTATCTTCTCCTCGGGCGTAAGACTCCCTTTAAGCACGCCCGCGTCGGTAAGCCTCACGCGCGTCTCGTCCGCCAGATTGTTAAGTTTGTCCTGCGCGTAGTAGCGCTGCATCTTCAGCCGGTTGCGCTCCGCCCTAAGCGCCTGCGCCTCGGAAAAGCTTTCCTCGCCCAGCGCCGCTATGCGCCCGTCCAGCGTGAGTATCTCCGCGTCCAGCGCGCCCGCCTGTGCGTCTATCTGCGCCTTGCTTTGCTTGTAATAGTCGCTGCTCTCGATTATGGGCATGAGCGCCTCGGTCTTTTCCTGCGCGCTTAGGCCGCCCAGCGGGTCCCAGTGTACGCCCTCCTGCGCGGGCTTAACCTCGGGCGATGAAACCACCGGCGCCATGCCCTCCAGCGCGGCCAGGGTGCCCGTGTCGTTCAGGTCGAGCGCGCTCATAAGCGTGCGCCCGACCTGCTCGTTTTCGCGCCGCGCTTTGGCGGCCGACCCCACAATCCCGTTTTCATTGGCTCCGCTGAGGGTGAAGCCGTCACGAAGTGACTGAGGGGTTCCCGTAACCGCCCCGCCCGCCGTCTGCGCATTCGCGATGAACGACCTGCGCGGAGCGCCGCTCTGAATTGCATTTGAACCGTTTTGAACCGTTTTTGAACTAACCTGCGCGCCGATCAGCGCGTTGACGTCTGCATTTGCGCCGGGATTATTCAAATCCAGCGGCTTTATCTTCATGCCCGCCGCGCCGGTCTGCGTGCTTTTTGTCCCCGCCGCGTCGCTCCCCGCGGGCTTTACCGTCCTCACGTCTGCCGCGCGCGTCTTGGCCGCCGAAGGTATCGCCCCGCGCTGCTTCATGTCGCTCAGCGTGCTCCACGTTACCCCCGTGCGCGTCTGCCCGCCCGTCGCCTTGCCCGCCGCGCTCGCGCCCGGCACTAAAACCGTCTGCGCCGCTTTGGACTTCGCGGCGCTCGTCTTTACCGTGGCCTTTATCGTGCCGTTTGCATTCCGCGCCGCCGCGTTCGCCTTCGGCTTTGCGCCCGTCCCGCCCTGCCTGCGCTTCTCTTCCTCAACCTGCTTTATCCTGCTTAAATACGACATTTTGTCCTCCGTACTGAGTGATTTTGTGCTATAATATTCAAAAAGGAGGTCTTGTGTATGACTAACCCCCAACCTGATGACGCACATACTGCTGAAGTCCCCAATGCAGAGACCATCACTGCCCTGTTGGAGGCAGAAAGGATTGCGAAAGACCCAGTTGTAAAAGGTTATACCAACCTTGACGAGCTTTTTGCAGATCTCAAAAGCGAGTAGTCGCCTTAGCCTTTTCCCCGCATATGCGGGGGTGATCCTATCAGCATCCGCATGGACACAGCCCTCAATGCCTTTTCCCCGCACGCGCGGGGGTAAATCCACCAATACCCGCCCTTTTTAAGGACGGGTATTTCTCATTTCGCGCTCAAGTCATACTGTCTCTTATTTTCCTTCAATTGCTCGTTAAACTGGCGGATCGACTCGGCCAATTGCTGCTGCGTCAGGCTCCGGTCTGATAGCATCGACTGCAGGTTATTCACAATCTGATTGTAGCTGTCCTGCGCCGCCTTGCCCCGCTCGTATTCCTCGGACTTCAGCTGATTGTACGCGCTGCTTACATTGCTGGCTCTGTCGCGCATTAGCTGGCTCAGCGTGTCCGCGGTCTGCCGGTTGTACATCGCTCCCTGCGCGCTGAGCTGGCCCGCGCTGGTCGTATAGTCGCTTAGCAGCTTGCTTAGCGCCTCCGAGGCGTTATTTACATTGTTCTGCGCCACATCCCCGGCATAGCTCGACCGCCCCAGCCCACGCGCCGTCAGCATCCTTTGAAGCGCGTTGCCGCTTAATTCATACTGCTTCTGCGTCGCGGCCTGATTTTCGCTAAGCACCTTTTGCAGGCTTGCTATCTGCTGATTTATGCTCTGCTGGTACTCTTCGTTTTTCTGCTTTGCCGCCAGGACGTTGGCGTTATACTCCGCTTCGTACTGCGCCTCGGCCGCCGCGCGCAGTTCCTCGTTGCTTCGGGGCGTGTACGCGCCGGTCTGGTATTGCTTCAAAAGCGCCTCCAGATCGCCCGAGTTTATGCCCGCCGTGGTGGTTGTGCCCGTGCCGCCCGTGCCCGCATCGCCGCCCGACGCGCCCGCGTCCTTGCTTTTTAGCCATTCTTCAAACGCGCTTTTGTTCTGCTGATACGCGTTTTCGGTGTTCTTGCCCCATATGCCGTCCACGCTGAGCCCCGCGCCCTGGCTGTTTAGCCACTGCTGATATTCTTTAGCCAGATCGCCGCGCGTGCCCCAATACTCGCTTCGGCCTGAACCGGCCGATCCATTCGAGCCTGTCGCGCCTGAAGCACTGGCCGAGCCGCCCGCACTGCTGCCTGACGAGTTGGCCGAGCCCGTGCCGCCGCTTCCCGTGCCGCCGGCCGAGCCCGTGCCGCCGCTTCCCGTGCCGCTCCTGTTCGTCAGCGCGTTCGCCGCGCCCGTCAGCGTCGCCGACGATGCGGGTGCGGCCGTCTTGCCCGCCGAGCTTACGGTGCTTTTATTCCCGCCCAACATGTTTTTAAGATTGTCGCTCACCATGTCGGTTACGGTCTTGGCCGCGCCCCATATCGACCCCGACTTGCTGCCCGCGCCTGTCGTGCCGCCGCCACCGCCGCCGCCCGTGCCCTTTCCCGTTCCCGTCTTTTTTCGGCTGGTTTTCAGCCCGCTTTTCTTGCTCGTGCTGTTCAAAAAGCCTGCCATCCCGTTCACCTCTCTATCGCCTGAAACAAAAAACAAGCGATTAAAAACGCCTTCTCCCGCCTCTGCGGGGTTGTTTTGTGCTCAATCGCTCTCCACATCCATCCCGATCGTCACGCTTCCGTATAGTTCAAAGCTCACCCCGTCCACCGAAGAAAGGCGCAGGCTAAACCTGCGCCCGCGCAGGTTCAGCCGCTTGCGCGTGCGCTTGTCATACGTGTGCATGATTATTTCGCTCTGCTTTTGCTTCTCGTCCGCCCGCGCCAATATGTGCATCCGCCCCTTGCCGTATACGGTCAGCTCCCCCAGCTGCTTCGTGGTTCTGTCGCCCGTCAGCTTGCTCGACCCCATATTGTACGTGGGCGTCTCCCAGTACGCGTTTATGGGTCTGCCGTCATACGTCGTGCCCTGCCCGTATTCGTATATCACGCCTGAACTGCCCGCAAACAGCAGCTTCCCGTTCCACTCCAGCCAGTGCGCCGCGTTTATCCCGGTGCGCGGCATTATCGTGTCGCGGTTCATGTCGTATTCCAGTACGCAGTTGTTCTCTTCGCTCCCGTCCACCGGCAGCGCGATGTACATCGTGTGCCCATGCACTATCGCGCACGCATTCTCGATGTAGCTTTCGCTTATGCGCTCGTACCATTTGCGCGCCCGCCGGTCGCCCGCGTCCTGCGCGCGCATTCCGTCGTAAAAGCATAGCCCCGTGCGCCCCAGAAAGTATACCTTGTCGCCCCATTGGCACACCGTGCGCGCCGCTACCGGCCCTTCCGTGCCCGTCACGCGGCTTACCTGGTATTCGCCCGGATACGTGCCCGATACCTTTAATACGTCCTGATCCTTGAATATCACTATGTCGCCGAATAGCGCGCTTATCAGCCGTATCTTACCGCCGTTCCACGTCGGCGCCTGTAAAAATCCGCCTCCGTTGTCCGGGTCGCTCACGTCGCCCGTCCAGTCGCCCACGTCGAACTGCCGCGACCAGTATACCGTGTCCGGCTCGCCCGGCGCGCCCGCGCCCCATACCCGTTCATAGTTCATCTCGATGTGCGCAAATCGCTGGGTTATGCCCTTACGCGCATGGCTTTCGCCGCTGCCCGACCATGTGAGCACCGGGTTCACTCCGTCCGCCATCAGCACAACGTCGTTTTCTTTGTCCTGATAGTTCAGAAAGTCCACCCTCTCGCCCATTTTCCCGCTCTCGGGCACATATATCTGCTCCCACGCGCTTTGGCTTTGCCCGCCCGTGTCGCCGGACCAGGCATATATCCCGCCTGCGTTGGCGCACAGTATCCATTCGCGCCCGTCCGATCGGCGGTAAAATGCGCCCATGCTCTTTACCCCGCCGGGCACGTTCGGCGCGTCTATGCGCCTATATCCGCACGCCGTCCTCAGTGACCCGCCCTCCGTGGACATGTTCACGCAGTCCGGGCTGTCTGAATAGCTTATAAGCGTTCGGTCCTTGCTCTGATCCAGCCCGCCAAACCCGCGCAATACCAGCGCCGTCTCATAATCCCGCGCCATATAACACCCCGCCCGCTTTCCATATTCTGTCGCCCGGAACCCCCGTAACCCATTAATTCGGTGTGCCGGCTGAGCAGTCTTCGCCCATCACGCCTACGGCGCGCTGGGTACGCGCGGCGAATCCTACGGAATCGCTCGCGCTAGTCGGCCTTCGGCCTCCCTCGGGCGCGCCGCCCGCAAAGTCACCAATTCCAAACGCCGGTAAATCCCTGCCGCCCGCTCAGCGAATTTCCCCCGCCCGTAAGCCGGTAATATTCGTCCCAGCTCTTATCTTTAGGCAGTCTGCTCAGCGTCTCCGTAAACCTGGCATAGTACCAGTCGCCGCGCGCCTGCTTACTCTGGTTGCCCGTGCCCAGCATTCGCCACGTCACATAGTCCGCCAGCGCGTCGAATACCCGCGCGTCGTATGTCCCCAAGTTCTGCCTTATCGTAAGCTCCGGGCACTTTGCCCGGCTGATCTCGGGCAGTGCGCTTACGTCTATCGGGTCTATCGCTCGCCATATGCGCCGCATACCCTCGTTCACATACTCCATGTATAGCGCCTGCCTGGCCTCGTCCTCGATCTCGTCGGTCTGCGCCTCGCCGCCATACTGCTGCGCACTCGCGCGCACCAGCACGTCGTATACCGTCATTCGCCCCACCTGCTCCCCGTTACCCCGCTGCCCCCGTAACCCCGCTACCCTCGTAACACCGCTACCCTCGTAACCCCGCTCCCCCCGTAACCC
>USEE01000011.1 GCA_900553645.1 uncultured Eubacteriales bacterium | reverse complement strand
CGATTCATTTATCCAATCAGATCTTCCACTCGATAGCGCCCGCATGGCGAATATCCAGCACGGTGCAGCTATGCGCGCCGAACACGGCCTCCATCTTGCGGGTGAAGGTTTTGAGCATATCGTTGGGTACGAACGTGAGTATGGTGCCCGCGAATCCACCGCCGTGGATACGCCATGCGCCCTTGCCCTCCAGCATACGGCGGCTCATCTCCAGCGCCAGCGCGAGCGGCTCCTCGGTGGAACCGGCCACGTACACGTTCTGCAGCAGCTTCCAGCTGCTCTCGCCCGAAGCAATTATCAGGCGGAAGAACTCGTCTATGTCGCCCTTTTTGAGTGCATCGACCTGCTCGCCCACGCGCTGGTTCTCGTCGAAGAAGTGCAGCGCGCGCAGTATGGCGCGGTCGCTTACCTTGCCGCGCAGTGCGGCGATGCCTTCCTCAACCTGCTCGGGCAGCACTTCGCGCAGCACCTTGCCGCCAAACTCGGCCGCAACCTGCTTCATCTCGGTGGGTATGGCCGCGTATTCGGCGGTCAGGTCGGCATGGTTGCCGCCCGCGCCCACTACTACCAGCGCATAGCCCTTGGATGCGAAGTCGAAGTCCACGTTCTCCACCTTGGGATCGGCCTTGCGGAAGTCGATGGTAACGAGTCCGCCCAGCGCGCTGGCCGCCTGATCCATAAGGCCGGAGGGCTTGCCGAAGTACACGTTCTCGGCGTACTGCGAGATCTGAGCCATTTCAAGGCCGGTGAGCTTGCCGTCGTTGTACAGGCCGCTCAACACATCCGCAATGAGCACCTCGAACGCCGCCGAGGAGGACAGCCCCGAGCCCTTGAACACGCTGGAGGTGACTATGGCGTTAAAGCCGCCCACCTTGTGGCCCAGCTGGGTAAAGCGTGCCGCCACGCCGCGTATGAGCGCCATGGATGTTTCCTTTTCGCTCTCCACCTTATCCAGCGCTGCGGTATCCACTACCAGCGCGCCGTCATAGCCCTCGGAGTACACGGTGATTACGCCGTTGTCGGTGGGCGCGGCGATAGCTACGGTGTCCAGATTTACGCCCGCGGCCAGCACGCGGCCCGCCTGATGGTCGGTATGGTTGCCGCCGATTTCGGTGCGTCCGGGCGCGGAGAAGAAGCGCACGCCCTCAACCGTACCGAACTCCTCGAAAAAGCGCTTGGCTATACGACAGTAGCGTTCCATCTGGTACAGCAGTACGCCCTCGCGCTTGCCGTACAATTCGGTGAACTTGTTCGCGGCCTCGGTAGACCGCAGGAACCTGAGAATATCGGGCAGATTATTCATAACAATCATACTCTCCCATCCGTAATGTATGAAATGCAATATACTCAGCTGCGTTTTCAGGGCATCATGCGTCGCCGCCCCGCATTATGCGGCAGTCGGCGCACATACTTATAGTTATTGTATACTATCCTTCCCCGCATTTCAAGAGATTCTTACAAAGATAGCGTAAATTCGCGTAAACTATCAAAAAAGCCCGGCCTAGTGCGGATTAATCCGAATTTCGGCCGGGGAAAAGATTGCGTTTATGCCGTGTATTAAGGCGCTTATTTATTGGTAAGAACGGCGTGCGAAGCCGCTTTGCCGGTGCTGTTTTTGCGATGGTTCATCGCGCTTTTTCAGGCTTGCAGGCACAGAGATCGCAAGCCGCATGGAACTTGCGGATTGCCAAAAAGCTCTCAAAATCCGCCTTCACATTAAAACCGTTTGATTTTAAGGCGCATTTCGGTTTAAGTCAGGATAAGCGGCTTACCACTTCTCATAGCCCTGACGGTCGAGGAACTCGCGGCGGTAGTCGCCGAACCTGTCCTCCTCAATCGCCTTGCGCGCGCCCTCCATAAGCTTTAGGAGGAAGTACAGATTGTGATAGGACGCAAGGCGCGGCCCCAGCACCTCGCCCGCTTTGAACAAATGCCGTATGTACGCGCGCGAGTAGTTGCGGCAGACATAGCAATCGCAATCCGGGTCGATAGGCAAAAAGTCCTCGGCATAGCGCGCGTCGCGCACCACCACGCGGCCGTCATGGCCAAAGCAGGTACCGTTGCGCCCCACACGCGTGGCTAGCACGCAGTCGAACATATCCACGCCGCGCATTACGCCCTCCATCAAGCAGTCGGGCGAGCCAACGCCCATCAGATAACGCGGCTTGTTGCGCGGCATTTCGGGTTCGATAGCCTCCAGCATTTCATACATCATGGGCTTGGGTTCGCCCACGCTCAGACCGCCTATGCCGTACCCGATGAAGTCCATGTCGGCCAGATGGCGCGCGCTTTCGATGCGCAGGTCGCGGTACAGCGAGCCCTGTACAATGCCAAACAGTGCCTGATCCTCACGGGTGTGCGCCTTCTGGCAGCGCGCCGCCCAGCGGTGGGTGCGCTCCATGTTTTCGCGCGCGGTCTTTTCGTCGCACGGCCAGGGCGAGCATACGTCAAACGCCATCGCTATGTCGCTGCCCAGCTTCTGCTGAATCATCATGGAGCTTTCGGGGGTCAGGCGCTGTCTGGAGCCGTCGATGTGGCTGCGGAAGTCCACGCCGTCCTCCTTAATCTTGCGCAGACCCGCCAGCGAGAACACCTGAAATCCGCCCGAGTCGGTCAGTATCGGACACGGCCAGTTCATGAACTTGTGCAGCCCGCCCGCGCGCTCGACCAGATCTTCGCCCGGACGCAGGTGCAGGTGATAGGTGTTGGACAGTATTATCTGCGCGTTTATCTCCAACAGTTCGCGCGGCTCGATAGTTTTGACCGTGGCCTGAGTGCCCACGGGCATGAATATGGGCGTTTCGATAACGCCGTGGGGCGTGTGCAGCCGACCGCGGCGCGCGCCGGTCTGCGCGTCTATGTGCAGCAGTTCAAATTCAAACATCGGTTGCTCCTTTGGCTGTATTTAAGTTGCGCTTCCCGCGCGGGAAGCTTTGGGAGTAGGTATTTCGGCTAAGGATTTTTCGGCAGGCAGGCATCGCCCCGCTTACCGCCTTTACCTGATGAACATCGCGTCGCCGAACGAGAAGAAGCGATACTCCTTCTCCACGGCCTCTTTATATGCGCTCAGCGCGTTTTCGCGCCCCATGAACGCCGACACCAGCATCACCAGCGTGGAGCCGGGCAGGTGGAAATTGGTTATTAGCGCGTCCACCGCCTTGTACTTATAACCGGGGTATATGAATATGCTGGTATCGCCGCTGCCGGCGTGGACTATGCCGTCGTCGGTCGAGGCGCTCTCCAGCGTGCGCACGCTGGTCGTGCCCACGCACACTATGCGGTGGCCGTTTGCGCGCGCGGCGTTTATGCGGTCTGCGGCCTCGGGCGTAATCTCCCAGTGCTCGGTGTGCATCTCGTGATCTTCGATATGCTCCTCCTTGACCGGACGGAACGTGCCCAGACCCACGTGCAGCAGCACCGGCACGACGTCGACGCCCTTTGCGCGTATGCGGTCCAGCAGTTCAGGCGTAAAGTGCAGCCCCGCAGTGGGCGCGGCGGCCGAGCCTTCTTCCTTAGCGTAGACAGTCTGATAGCGCTCGCGATTCTCCAGCCGCTCGTGTATGTAAGGCGGCAGCGGCATTTCGCCCAGCCTGTCGAGGATTTCCTCAAACACGCCCTCATACTCGAACCTGACTGTGCGCATACCGCCCTCGTCCACCGAGAGTATTTCGGCGCGCAGCTGGCCATCGCCGAACGTGAAGCGCGCGCCGGGCTTGGCTCTGCGGCCGGGCTTCAGTATGACCTGCCACGTATTTATGTCGATGCGCTTTAGCAGCAAAAACTCTATCGCGCCGCCGGTTTCTTCCTTCACGCCGTACAGCCGCGCCGGGATTACGCGCGTTTCGTTTATGACCAGCGCGTCGCCGGGGTTCAGGTAGTCGATAATGTCGTGGAATATGCGATGTTCGATATCGCCGCCCTCTCGATGGCATACCATCAGCCGGCTGGAATCGCGCGGCTCCACGGGGGTCTGCGCGATAAGCCGCTCGGGCAGATCGTACATAAAGTCAGATGTATTCAAAGCGAATTACTCCTCGTCGTCAAAATCAAACCGCAATTGGCGGTCGTCGCCGTCCTCCTGCGGCATGGGCAGCTTCATGTGCTCATACGCGGCAGGCGTGAGTATGCGGCCGCGCGGCGTGCGCATTACAAAGCCCAATTGCATCAGATACGGCTCGTATACGTCCTCGATCGTGCCCGCGTCCTCGCCCGTGGACGCAGCCAGCGTGTCCAGACCCACCGGCCCGCCGCCGAACTTCTTTATCATGGTGCTCAGCATAGCGCGGTCGGTCTTGTCCAGACCCAGCTCGTCAATCTCCAGTATGTTCAGCGCGTCGGCTGCGGCCTCGCGGGTAATCACGCCGTCGCCGCGCACCTGTGCAAAGTCGCGCACGCGCTTTATAAGGCGGTTGGATATTCGGGGCGTGCCGCGCGAACGGCGCGCGATCTCCAGCGCGCCCTCGGGTTCGCATTCGATTTTAAGTATCTTTGCCGAGCGCATGACTATCGTAGCCAGTTCCTCAGGCTTATACAGCTCCAGTCGGAAAGATATGCCAAATCTGTCGCGCAGAGGCGAGGACAGCATACCCGCACGCGTAGTCGCGCCTATCAATGTGAACTTGGGCAGGTCGAGCCTAAGCGAGCGTGCCGAGGGGCCTTTGCCTATCATTATGTCCAGCGCGAAATCCTCCATTGCGGGATAGAGCACCTCCTCGACCGAATGGGACAGGCGGTGAATCTCGTCGATAAAGAGTATGTCGCCCTGATTGAGGTTGGTAAGTATGCTGGCCAGATCGCCGGGGCGCTCTATCGCCGGGCCGGACGTGGTGCGTATGTTCTGGCCCATCTCGGACGCGATTATGCACGCCAGCGTGGTCTTGCCCAAGCCGGGCGGGCCGTACAGCAGCAGGTGATCCAGCGGCTCGTGCCGCTTGACCGCCGCCTGTATAAACACGCTCAGCATCTCCTTCACCTGCGTCTGGCCGTAATATTCGGCCAGCGTGCGCGGGCGCAGAGTGACCTCGGTTTCGTCCTCCTGCTCGCGCATCGATGTGGTTATCAGTCTTTCGTCATCCTGCTGCATATTGCCTCCGCATCGCCCGGCTGCATTTTAATGCAGAGTTCAGGCGTATTATAACCATTTTACGCATATTTGTGCATATTCAGCCGTTGTCCATGCCGCGCAGCGCCATGAATACCAGCTTGTCTACCGTGTCGGCGCTATCCGATACGGCGGCGATTGCGCGCTGTGCGTCGGGCGCGTTGTAGCCCAGCGCCATCAGCGCCTCTATCGCCTCGGCCACCGCGCCCTTTTCCATCGGGCCGCTTATCGGCACGGCGCTGCCGACCAGCGCGTCGTTATCTATCTTTTCCTTTAGTTCCATAATCACGCGCTGTGCGGTCTTTTTGCCCACGCCCTGCGCGCGCGAAATCGCGTTCACGTCGCCGGTTACTATGGCTATGCTCAGGTCGCGCACGGTCATGCTGGACAGCATGTTGAGCGCGGTGCGCGGGCCTATGCCCGATACGGAGCGCAGCTTTTCGTACAGCTTCTTTTCCTCGCGCGTGGCAAAGCCGAACAGCTCCATCGCGTCCTCGCGCACGCTGAGTATGGTATAGCACTTCATGCGCTCGCCCACGCGCGGCGCGGCGCTGAGCGTTGCGCGCGAGCATATCAGCTCATACCCCACGCCGCCGCAGTCTATCACCAGCGTGTCTGTGCCCTTTTCGGCCACCTTGCCGTCTATATGCGCGTACACGGCGCAATCACCTCCAAAGTTGTATCAGGCATTTTATTTTAGAGTGTGTCTCAAGCGGAACAATCCGCAGACCCAAGTGGATTTTGCGTCAGTTCAAGGAATAAATCCGAAGGCTTAGCAGCGCTAAGTCGAGCCTTGTGACGCAGAAATGGCGCAGCGACGCCCGAAATTGCGTACTCAGGAATTTTTGAGACACACTCTAGGTAATTTTGAACATCTGGCGCGCGTTACGCGAATGCGCGTGGCATATCGCCGCCGCAACCGCGTCCGCCGCGTCGTCGGGGCGGATTATACTGTCCATGCCGGTAATCATTTTGACCATCTGCTGCACCTGCGCTTTGTCGGCCTTGCCGTAGCCGGTCACGGCCTGCTTGATCTGCATGGGCGTGTATTCATACAGCTCCTCGGTGCGCTGCGCCGCCGCGACCAGCGCCACGCCGCGCGCCGCGCCCACGTTCATCGCTGTGGTCACGTTGCGCGCGAAGAACAGCTCCTCAAACGCGATCTCGTCGGGTTTATAGGTGTCGATCAATTGATTGACTCCCAAAAAAATAGAACGCAGCCGCTGAGGCGTGGGCGATTTGGCCTGCGTCTCTATGCAGCCGTACTGAATCAGCTTTATCTTCTGGCGCTCGAACTCGATTATGCCGTAGCCCATCAGCGCCAGACCGGGGTCTATGCCAAGTATTATCATTTAGCACCTTCGCCGCAAAATATACTACCTATAATGATACCGCTCAAAAGCCCCTAATGTCAAGCAATGCCGCGGGCATAAATCCAAACGCCACGTTGTCTTGCGGTAAAATCAATCGCGCACGCCGAACGGCGCATGTGACTTGAAATAAATAACATGCAGTTTACGCAAGAGATATTGTATTTTTATGCACACAGGTTTATACTGTTCATGCAAACGGAAAATACCACCAAGCGCCGCATATATCGGCGCGGGCGTAATATATGGAGGTAAATACAATGGCTAAGGAAAAGGTCGTTCTCGCCTACTCGGGCGGACTGGACACTACCATTATCATACCGTGGCTGAAGGAAAACTATGACTGCGAAGTAATCGCCGTCGCCGTTGACGTGGGTCAGGGCGAAGAACTGGAGCCGCTCAACGAAAAGGCCATCAAGTCGGGCGCGAGCAAGATCTACATTGAGGATGTACGCGAAGAGTTCGTTACCGAGTGCATATGGCCCACGCTGCAGATGGGCGCGGTGTACGAGGGCGAATACCTGCTGGGCACCAGCTTTGCGCGCCCGGTAATCGCCAAGCGTCTGGTTGAGATCGCCAAGAAGGAAGGCGCGACGGCCATCTGCCACGGCGCTACCGGCAAGGGCAACGACCAGGTTCGTTTCGAGCTGACCATCAAGGCGCTGGCTCCCAACATGAAGATAATCGCCCCGTGGCGCATATGGGACATCAAGACCCGCGAAGAAGAGATCGATTACGCCGAGGCGCGCGGTCTGGACGTACCGGTAACCAAGAAGCGCCCCTACTCCATGGACCGCAACCTGTGGCACATCTCGCACGAGGGCGCCGATCTGGAAGATCCGTGGAACGAGCCGCCCAAGGATCTGTGCCTGATATGCAAGACCCCCGAAGAAGCGCCCGACGAGCCCGAGTACATCGAGATCGACTTCGAGCAGGGCGTGCCCAAGAAGGTCAACGGCGTTGAGTACGGCCCGGTCGAGATCATCGAAAAGCTGAATGAAATCGGCGCGCGCAACGGCGTGGGCATCGCCGACCTGGTTGAGAACCGTCTGGTCGGCATGAAGAGCCGCGGCGTGTACGAGACCCCCGGCGGAACCATCCTTTACAAGGCGCACAGCATACTGGAGTCCATCACGCTGGATCGCCAGACCGCGCACTATAAGGATCAGATGGCCGTTCGCTTTGCCGAGCTGGTATACGACGGCTGGTGGTACACCACCCTGCGCGAGTCGATGAGCGCGTTCGCGACCGCAACCCAGAAGTACGTAACCGGCACCGTGAAGCTGAAGCTGTACAAGGGCAACATCATACCCGCGGGCGTAAAGTCCCCCTACACCCTGTACATGGAGCAGATCGCTACCTTCGGCGATTCCAAGGAGATGTACGATCACAAGGATGCGGGCGGATTTATCAACCTGTTCGGCCTGCCGCTCAAGGTAAACGCGATGATGAAAGAGCGCGAGGGCATCGAGGACTAATACGAATCATACGGCGGGCTGATTCAGCCGCCTGAACGTAAATGGTGAATGACTAATGGGCAAGCGAGCGCCTGTCCGCGGCCATTCACCATTTGCTTTATAAATAAAAGAGCGAGGAGCGCTGCATACATATGAAACTCTGGGGCGGACGGTTTGAAAAAGCCACCGACGGCATGGTGGATGACTTCCACTCGTCAATATCGTTTGACAAGCGGCTGTATAAGCAGGACATACGCGGATCCATTGCCCACGCAACCATGCTGGGCGAACAGGGCATAATTCCCAAAGAGGACGCGGACAAGATCGTCGAGGGGCTGAAAGGTATACTCGCCGACATCGACGCAGGCCATGTTCAATTTGAGGTGGACGCCGAGGACATACACATGAACGTGGAAAAGCTGCTGACCGAGCGCATAGGCGCGGCAGGCGGCCGACTGCACACCGGGCGCAGCCGCAACGATCAGGTTGCGCTGGACGCACACATGTTTGTGAAGGACTGCATTCGTCAGGTTCAGGGCGAACTGGTCGCGCTGATGAAGGTGCTGACCCGCATCGCGGGCGAGAACCTGCACACGATAATGCCGGGCTATACCCACCTGCAGAAGGCGCAGCCGATCACGCTGGCGCATCACATGATGGCGTACTTCCAGATGCTGCGCCGAGACTGGCAGCGGCTTGAGGACGCTTATGCGCGCGCGGACGTAATGCCGCTGGGCTCTGGCGCGCTGGCGGGCACCACCTACCCGCTTAATCGCCGCCGCGTGGCCGACCTGCTGGGCTTTGCCGAAATAAGCATGAACTCGCTGGACGGCGTGAGCGACCGCGATTTCGTGATCGAGTACGTGTCGGATGCGTCGCTGATAATGATGCACCTGAGCCGCTTCTGCGAGGAGCTGATACTCTGGTCGAGCAACGAGTTCGGCTTTGTGGAGATGGATGACGCGTTTTCGACCGGCTCCTCAATCATGCCTCAGAAGAAGAACCCGGACGTGTGCGAGCTGATAAGGGGCAAAACCGGGCGCGTGTATGGCGACCTGACCGGCCTGCTTGCGATGATGAAGAGCCTGCCGCTGGCGTACAACAAGGACATGCAGGAGGACAAGGAGGCGCTGTTCGACGCGCACGACACGGTATACAAGTGCCTGATGGTGTTCACCGCGATGCTGGACTGCGTGAAGTTCAACAAGGCGCGCATGGAGCGCGGCGCGGCGGGCGGCTTTACCAACGCCACCGACGCGGCCGACTATCTGGTAAAGAAGGGCCTGCCCTTCCGTCAGGCGCACGAGGTCGTGGGCCGGCTGGTGCTGGACTGCATACGGCACGACAAGGCGCTGCTGGATCTTAAGCTGGACGAGCTGAAGGAGTATTCGCCGCTGTTCGACGCGGACGTATACGACGCGATATCGCTGCACACCTGCGTGGACATGCGCTCGACCGTGGGCGGGCCGTCGCCCGACGCGGTTCAGGCGGCGCTGGACGACGCAAATGCGTGGATGAGCAAGTACGCACGCGACTAAGCAATAATATAAACGCCGCGCCCCGGCCGTTCGCATATGAATGGCCGGGGCGCGGTATTTTCGTTTTACTTCTGCATCTCCCTGAGCTGTTTTGCAATCGCGAAGTACTCCCCTTCCAGCTGCTCGCGCTCGTCGCCCGAAATGCCCTTGCCGTTTAAGCGCGCGTCGATTGCCGCCATGCGCATCCTTAGCGCGTCCACGCCTAGTTCGCGTTCGCGCCGCTGCCGCTCCGCGTCCTCGTCGCGCACCGCGCGCTTCTTATCGTATTCGTCGGGCGTGCCCTCGAACTCGGTCAGCGCGCCGTTTTCAATTATCAGCAACCGCTTCGCTGCTCCGTTCAGGAAGCGCCGGTCGTGGCTGACCAGCAGCAGCGTGCCCGCATAGTCGCTAAGTACCTTCTCAAGCGCCTCCAGCGCGTATATGTCGAGGTGGTTGGTCGGCTCGTCGAGTATAAGCATGTTGCTGTCGCCCAGCAGCAGCCGCGCCAGCGCAACCTTGACGCGCTCGCCGCCCGAGAGCACATGCACCGGCTTGAACACATCGTCCGCGCCCAGCGTCAGGTTGTTCAGCACCGTGCGCGCCACGTTCTGAGGCAGGCTGCTTTCGGCCATAGCGTTTTCCAGCGCGGTTGCGTCCATGTCCAGCGTGCGCTCACTCGACTGGCTGAAATAGCCCACCTTAACGCCCGGACTGAAGCGCACGCCCGGCGCGCCCTCGATCAGCCGCGTAATCAGCGTGGTCTTGCCGCAGCCGTTTGCGCCAATCAGCGCGGTGCGGCTGCCGGTAGGCAGGGCGAAGTTTACGTCTTTTATAAGCACCCGCCCCGGCACGCTCAGCTTCAAATGCTTTACCTCCAGCGCGCGCCGGCTGACCACGCCGCCCGACGCGCCCAGCTTCATGCTGATTGCAGGCATGTCGCGCGGGCGCTCCTTCTTCTCCAGCCTGTCCAGTCGGGATTTAAGCGCGTTGGCCGCGTCGTGCAGCTTTTCCTCGGTTTCGGTGGCGCTGCGCTTGTGAAGGCGCGCTTCGGAGTTGCCCATGCGGCTGGGCAGCTTGCTCTTGGAGGCGCGGCGCTGGCGCGCGTCTATCGCGGCGGTCAGGCGGGCGCGCTCGCGGCGGTATTCGTCGAACTCGAACTTCTGAAAGTCGCGCCGACGCTGCTTTTCGGCGGCGTAGCCGGAGTAATTGCCCGGATACAGCGTGACGCGCCCATCCTCCAGCTCGGCGATGCTGGTGCACAGCGCGTCCAGAAACGCGCGGTCGTGGCTGATGAGCAGTATCGCGCCGTCGAAGCCGCCCAGTTCGCGCATAAGCTCCTCTATGCCCTGCGCGTCCAGATCGGTCGTGGGTTCGTCCAGCATCAGCAGCCGCGGCGACGCGCCCAACGCCTGAGCGATGCGCCGCCGCGTGCATTCGCCGCCAGACAGCCCGCTTCGGTTCTCCTGCGCATTGAAGCGCGATGACATTTCGCCTGTGATGGCATCGTCGCCGCCCGCGCCGAACTGTTCAACCAGCGCGACCGGGCAATCGCACTTTACACTTCCCTCGTCGGGATTCAGCTTGCCCGCGAGTATCTTCATAAGCGTGGACTTGCCCGCGCCGTTTTCGCCCACCAGGCCTATCCTGTCGCCGTCGTATATATTTATGTCCACCGAGTCCAGCACGCGCCGGTCGGCGTAGTCCTGAATTATGCCATTTGCCCTTAAAAGCATCATAAAAAATGCGCCTCTTTTCCTCACCTGCCGGAAAAGCGCGCGCAAATATACCGCCAAAAATGCACAAATGGACTGACGGAGAGCGCATAGCAGCTTCCCGGCAGGACAATTAAACGTGCCTTATCAAGCACGCCCTCGCGACCAAATCGCGAACGTCCGCGCGTTATGCGCGGCCATTGTCTCTGCTGAAAATTAGCTGTTTAACACTACTCCGCTAAGCCCATCCTTTCTTAATATGGCTATATGATACCAGCCGCGCGCGGCCTTGTCAAGTATTTTCAGTTGACAAAGTACCTTCAGGCAGAAAAAAATTTTTCCCGCATAAGCGCCCTTGATCTGCAACAAATCTGCCTTAACGCTCGTTTATCAGGTGAACCGGTCAAGACAGGCGGCGCGCCGCCGCAAAAGGAGCTAGTTCCATGTTATTTCTAATGACGCTTATCCAGATGCCGGACGCGGCCGCGCTGGACATAGAGGCCATGATCGACGCGCACGCGGGCGCGGTAAAGCGCTGTGCGTATTTGTGCCTGCGCGACGAGCGGCTGGCCGAGGATATATGTCAGGAGGTATTTCTGCGGCTGTGGCAGCGCCCGCCGCGCGCGGAAGATGAGCGGGGTGTGCGCGCGTGGCTGATGCGCGTGACGATAAACGCGTGCCGCGACTGTCTGCGCACGCCGTGGATGAAGCGCGTGCGCGGCGCAAGCGATGACGAACTGAACTCGCGTCCCGCGGGCACGCCGCCGCCCGAGGGCGAGGCGCTTACCCGCGAACGCGACGAGACGCTGTATAAGGCGGTCATGGATTTACCGATAAAGTATCGCGAACCGATAATACTGCACTACTATTTTGACTACACTCAGCGCGAGACGGCGCGCATAATGTCGATAAGCGACAACGCGCTGCGCGCGCGGCTCATGCGGGCGCGGGACAATCTGCGCGCGGCGCTGGGCGAGGAGGTGGAACTGTGAAATATTCGCTCAAGAACTTTCGCCGCGCCGCCGGGCGGCATGTGGACGATATGGAGATGAGCCCTGCGGGGCGCGCGCGGCTGGTAAAGCCGATAAAGCGGCGGCGCTCGCCGCTTACGTCCATCGGCTGGGCGGCGGCGATGGCGGCGTGCCTGATGATGGTGTTCATGCTGAACCTGCCCGGCCAGAACGCGGGTACGGATAGCAGCAGCAGTCCCGGAGGGCCTGCGCAAATCGATATGCCCTTGCAGACATCAAACGGCGCGTCGCCTAAAGAAACAGCCAGCGACGCGAGCACAGTCTCAGACGGCATGACTTCGGGCGGCGCGCAGACCGATTACGACTACATGAATGCGACGCTGGACGAACGCATTCGTCTTACCGACCGCACGGACGCGCGCGACGTGTATTATGACTACTCAGGGCGCGCGTATTACGTGAACGAAAACGTTATATACGACTCATATCCCGAGTACGATATGGCCAACTTCTACACCTGCGAGGAAGTAGCCGCAACCGACGCGGGTCAGCAATACTACGGCGACTCGGACGCAAACGCCATACGGAGCAAGTTTCTATGCACGCTATGGCCCAAGCCCGAGTGCGTGACTTACCTGCCCGAAATAGAAAGCGGCAGTTGGCAGAGGTACTACATAGACCTTGGCATAGGCACGGTGCTCAAAAACTATTTTGAAAGCGGCGACGATTGCTGGGCGCTGGGCGGCAGGGACGGGCTTATTACGGATTATACCTATTCAGACCTGTTCAACTTTACCGTCAACGGGCGCGCAATTGCGTCTCTGCCCTACACCGACGACGATCCAACAATGGCGCGCTGGGGCGCGATCGACGCAAGCGGCGCATGGGTCACTGAGCCGGTACTGGGTCAACTGAGTGAGCTGTACGTGGACGACGACGAGCTGGGTTCGACCACGGCGTACTATGTGCTCAGCAGCTACCTGAAATACGAATACCATCCCGAACGCAGCACGATAGACAGCGAACCCGGCCCGGTGTACATACTGGATATGGACGGCAATACGCTGTTCACGGCAAGCGAAATAGGCGGGCTGTACGGCAACATTAATTCGCCCCTGCCCTACCGCGACATTGACAGCGGGCTGTACGGGTATCTGGACAGCAGCATTCACGTCGTGATCGCGCCGCAGTTCAAGATTGCGTATGAGTTCAGCGAAGGCCTGGCGGCGGTAGTATTGCCGGGCGACGACGCGCGGTACGGCTTCATCGACGAAAGCGGCGCGTTCGCCATTCAGCCGCAGTTCTGGATGGTACGGCGTTTCGGCTT
>USEE01000010.1 GCA_900553645.1 uncultured Eubacteriales bacterium | reverse complement strand
GCTGGGCAAGCTCAAGACCGCCACGCAGATGGCCGCGCTGATCGTGTCGCTTACGTGCTATTATGCGATGGACGGCGCGCCGCTTGAGTGGATGCAGATCCTATCAAACGCGCTGATATACCTTGCGCTTATATTCTCGGTGTGGTCGGGCACGGATTACCTCGTGCGCAACCGCAGTGTGATTGCCGATATGTAATGTCGGCGGGAGGTGTTTCATATGGTAGCTGAGATACTTTGCGTGGGCACGGAACTGCTGCTGGGGCAGGTGCTCAATACCGACGCGCAGTTTTTGTCGCGCCAATTGTCCGAAATGGGCATAGAGCTTTATCGAATCGAGACCGTGGGCGACAACCCCGGCCGCGTGCGTCAGTCGGTGCGCGCGGCGCTGGAGCGCTGCGACCTGCTGATAACCACCGGCGGCCTCGGCCCCACCGAGGACGACCTGACCAAGGAGATGGTCGCCGAGGAGCTGGGGCTGGAAATGGAGGAGGACGCGGCCTCGATGGCGCGCCTTAACGAAATGTACGCCGCCTGGGGCCGCAAGATGCCCGAAAACAACGTAAAGCAGGCCTGGTTCCCGCGCGGCGCGCACATACTCAAAAACGCGCGCGGCACCGCGCCCGGCTGCGCGGTCGAGGTGGACGGCAAAATCGTGATAGTGCTGCCCGGCCCGCCGTATGAATTGACCCATATGTTCGCCGAGGAGGCCGTGCCTTACCTGCGCAATAAGCTGGGGTACAAGATCGAATCCCGCTTCATACGCACCATCGAGATCGGCGAAAGCGACCTCGAGATGCAATTGCGCGACATGATCGACAGGCAGACCAACGTGACTATCGCCACGTACTGTTCGCTGGGCGAGGCGCAGGTAAGGCTGACCGTCAAGTGCCCCGTGGGCGACGACCCGGCCAAGTACCTCGACCCGGTTGAAGCCGAGATTCGCGAGCGCCTGGGCAAATACATATACGCGATAGGCGAAACCGATATGCCGCATGTGGTCGTGGGACTGCTGAAGCGCGCCGGGCGTTCGGCAGCGTTGGCCGAAAGCTGCACCGGCGGCAAGATCGCCGACTGGCTGGTGGACGTGCCGGGCGTGTCCGAGGTGCTGGTCGAGGGGCATGTGACCTATTCCAACATATCCAAGGAGCGTACTCTGGGCGTGCGCCACGATACGCTGGAAAAGTACACCGCGGTGAGCGAGCAGGTTGCGCGCGAGATGGCCGAGGGGCTGCATGAGCTTTCGGGCGCGGACTATTGCCTGTCCGTTACCGGCATCGCCGGGCCGGGCGGCGGCACGCCCGAAACGCCGGTGGGGCTGGTGTACATCGGCCTCAAGACCCCGCGCGGCACGCAGGTGGAGAAGTTCAACTTCACCGGTGACAGGTACCGCGTGCGTTCGCTGGCGGCGCTGAGGGCGCTCAACATGCTGCGCAAGGCGTTGACCGACATAGACGAAGTGACGATAAGCGACTGACAAAAGCAATGAAGGAGGCGCGGGCGAGACTCGCGGTTTAATAGATGGCAAAAAAGTCAACGGGCAAGGCAAAGGCGCAGACCGCCGCCGAGGTGGGCAAGGAAAAAGCGCTGGAGATGGCACTGCAGCAGATTCGCAAGGACTTTGGCGAAAGCGCCCTGATGAAGCTGGGCGACAAGAAGTGTATGCAGGTGGACGCGGTATCCACCGGCAATATCGCAATCGACGCGGCGCTGGGCGTGGGCGGACTGCCGCGCGGCCGCATCACCGAGATATACGGCCCCGAATCCTCGGGTAAAACCACGCTGGCGCTGCACTGCGTGGCCGAGGTGCAGAAGGCGGGCGGCACGGCGGCGTACATCGACGCGGAGCACGCGCTCGACCCGATATACGCGCAGAAGCTGGGCGTAAACATAGACGAGCTGTTCGTAAGCCAGCCCGACAGCGGCGAACAGGCGCTGGACATAACCGAAGCGCTGGTGCGCTCGGGCGCGATCGACATTGTGGTAATCGACTCGGTTGCGGCGCTGGTGCCCAAGGCTGAAATCGAGGGCGATATGGGCGATAGCCACGTCGGCCTGCAGGCGCGCCTTATGTCCCAGGCATTGCGCAAGCTGACCGGCGTAATCGCACGCACCAACGCAATCGCGATATTCATTAACCAGCTGCGCGAAAAGGTGGGGCAGATGGGCTACGGCTCGCCCGAAACCACCACGGGCGGCAAGGCGCTCAAGTTCTATGCCTCCGTAAGAATCGACGTGCGCAAGATCGAGACGCTGAAGGGCTCGGACGGTACGCCCATTGGCAGCCGCACGCGCGTAAAGATAGTCAAGAACAAGGTCGCCCCGCCGTTCAGGCAGGTCGAGGTGGACATGATGTACGGCGAGGGCATATCCAACGTCGGCTCCATAATGGACATGGCCATCGAGCGCGACATGATAAAGAAGAGCGGCGCATGGTTCTCCTATAACGATATGCGCATAGGGCAGGGCCGTGAAAACGCCAAGAAGTACCTAAAGGAAAACCCGGAGATCTGCGGCGCGATAGAGGAAGAACTGCGCAAGGAGCTGAGCGCGGCATTGGCCGAAAACTCGGTGCCCGCAGGCATGTCGGTGGGCGACGAGACCGACGACGAGGACGATGTGGAACAGATCATGGACGAGACCAACATCTCGGACGACGATCTGGAGGACGACATTGGGTTCTGATACCTGACGCGAAATACAAAATCGATTGAAAACAGCCGCGGCGGAGTTACTCTGCCGCGGCGGTTTGCGTTAGTGCGTTTACAGCAACAGCGGGTTGCTTGCCTGTAAAGCCGTTCCGTGCTAAAGTGGAACTATGGAGGTGCTGCGTATGGAGGCAAAGGAAGTTTTATATAGCCTGAGGACAAAGGCGGGGCTGTCGCAGGATGAGCTGGCGCAAAAGGTGTTTGTCACAAGACAGGCGGTGTCCCGCTGGGAAAGGGGCGAAACCACGCCCAATGTGGAGACGTTGAAGCTGCTGTCGGCGCTGTTCGACGTGTCCATAAACACGCTGCTGGGCTCGCACAGGGCGCTGATCTGCCAGTGCTGCGGTATGCCGCTGGAGGACGCCACGACCAGCAGGGAGCCGGACGGTTCCTTCAACGAGGAGTATTGCAAGTGGTGCTATGCGGGCGGAGAGTTTAAGTACGACAGCAAGGAACAGCTGATAGACTTCTGCGTGGAACACATGGCAAGCGAAAGCTGGCCAAAGGAACAGGTTCGCGCGCATATGGAGGCCGTTGTGCCTGAGCTGAAGCACTGGAAGAAGTGACGGCCATTTCAGCTAAACCAAGGCGGGGCGATGGCTAAGACCATTGCCTCGCTTATTTGATTAAACCAACTGCTTTAACTATCAAGTATATCGAGAATAAATCCGATTGACAACCGCCTACCCTCATTATATAATGTAACCATAAAATTCACCCCAAGGGAGGCGGCACAACATGCAGAAGGCTAAACTCGTGCTGGATAAGGATTTCAGCATAGGCGAGATTGACAAACGCATATTCGGCTCGTTCATCGAGCATCTGGGGCGCGCGGTGTACGGCGGCATATACGAACCGGGTCATCCTACTGCGGATGCAAACGGCTTCCGCCACGACGTGGCCGAGCTGGTGCGCGAGCTGAACGTATCGGTCACGCGCTATCCGGGCGGCAACTTCGTATCGGGCTACAACTGGGAGGACGGCGTAGGCCCGCGCGACCAGCGTCCCAAGCGGCTGGATCTGGCGTGGTTTACGACCGAAACCAATCAGGTGGGACTGAACGAATTCTGCGACTGGGCAAAGCTGGCGGGCACCGAGGTCATGATGGCCATTAACCTGGGCACGCGCGGCGTGGACGACGCGCGCAATATCGTCGAGTATTGCAACCACAAGTCCGGCTCGTACCTGAGCGACCTGCGCATAAGTCACGGATGGAAGCAACCGCACGACATAAAGCTGTGGTGCCTGGGCAACGAGATGGACGGCCCGTGGCAGATCGGCCATAAGACCGCGCAGGAATACGGCCGCATAGCCAACGAGGCCGGTAAGGTCATGAAGTGGGTCGATCCTTCGATTGAGCTGGTCGCAAGCGGCTCGTCCAACCTGAACATGCCCACATTTGCCGAGTGGGAGGCAACCGTGCTGAGCGAGGCATACGACACGGTCGATTACATGTCGCTGCATCAGTATTACGGCAACAGCGAAAACGACACCGCGTCGTTCCTCGCGCGCTCGGACGACATGGACGAGTTCATTAAAAAGGTAGTGTCGGTGTGCGACTACGTGCGCGCCAAGGAGCGCAAAAAGAAGTATATCAACCTCTCCTTCGACGAATGGAACGTATGGTTCCACTCCGCGGGCAAGGATCAGGACGCGTGGAAGCGCGACAAGTGGGGGCAGGCATTGCCGCTGCTGGAGGATGAATACAACTTCGAGGACGCGCTGCTGGTGGGTCTGATGCTGATTACGTTAATCAATAACGCCGACCGCGTGAAGATAGCGTGCCTGGCACAGCTGGTCAATGTAATCGCGCCCATAATGACGCGCGTGGGCGGCGGTACCTGGCGGCAGACGATATTCTATCCGTTCATGCAGGCCTCGACGCTGGGCCGCGGTACGGCGCTGCGCCCGATAATCGACGCGCCGGTATACGATTGTAAGGCGCGCGAGGGCGTTAAGGTGGTTGACGCGGCGTGCGTGCTGTCCGAGGACGGCGAAACGCTGACCGTGCTGGCGGTCAACCGTTCGGGCGAGACGCTGGAGCTGAGCGGCGATCTGCGCGCGTTCGGCGACGTGAGCTTTAAGGAGTCCAGCGCCATGACCTGCGACGACCTGAAGGCCATAAATACCGAAAGCGCCCCCGACCGCGTAAAGCCGGGCAAGGGCGTGCCCGCGGCCGTGGACGGAGGCAGATTTACCGCCGTGCTGGACGCTTATAGCTGGAATGTGTTGCAGTTTAGCGTAAGATAATATCGATGCGAGCGCCGCGCGCCTGATTCCGCTTAGACGCGCGGCGCTTTAACGCGCCCCGGTGCGCCGGCATTTGAATGGCGCTATTGCAAAAATCCGCTCGGCAAAGTATAATATAGGTATACGCGGGTCGAAAATGCATACCCGCAGCGCATACTTTTTAATACCGTGCCAATGGCACGCTGTGGAGGTAAGTACAATGGCAGGATTACCCGATTGGCAAAACCTGGATCTGCACAGCATCAATCGTCAGCCCAACCGCACTACGCTTATACCCTATGCGTGCCGCAAATCCGCGCTCGCCGGTGAGCGCGGCGTATCGCCGTTTTATAAGCTGCTAAACGGCGTATGGGACTTCTACTTCGCGCCCGTGCCCGAGCTGTGGCCGGACGGATTTGAGAAGGAGGACTATTCCTTCGAGGACGTAGAGTGGGACGCGATCAGCGTGCCCGGCAACTGGCAGATGGAGGGCGACTACGACGTGCCCCAGTATACCAACGTCGCCTATCCCATACCTTACGATCCGCCCTTCGTGCCCGATGACAATCCCGTGGGCTTCTACCGCCGCGAGTTCACCCTGCCCTCTAGCTGGGCGGACAAGCAGATATTCCTCAACTTCGACGGCGTTAACTCGGCCTACTACGTATACGTGAACGGTCATGAGGTGGGCTTTAACAAGGTCACTCACATGCCGGGCGAGTTCGACATAACCCCTTATGTGCGCGAAGGCGAAAACACCCTCGCGGTCAAGGTGTTCAAGTGGTCGGACGGCACGTATCTGGAGGATCAGGACTGCTGGCGCTTCAGCGGCATATTCCGCGACGTGTATATGCTGGGCGTGCCCAAGACGCATATCCGCGATGTGCGCACCACCTCCACGCTGGACAAGGACTATAAGGACGGCGTGCTGAATGCCGAGTTCGATGTATTCAATTACTCCGATGCGGCGGCCGAGCTGACTCTGGACGTATCGCTTGTATGCGACTGCGGCTGCGAAACGCTGAACCGCTCGTATGAAGTAAAGCTGGCGGCGGGCGAGAACACTACCGTTAAGCTGGATGAGGTAATCAAGGACGCTAAGCACTGGACGGCTGAAACGCCCAATCTGTACACGCTGCTGTGCGAACTGCGCGCGGGCGACAAGACCCTCGAAGTACAGCGCGTGCGCGTGGGCTTCCGCACGGTCGAAATACATGACGGCCAGCTGTTCGTAAACGGCGTGTCCATAAAGCTCAAGGGTGTTAACCGCCACGATACCCATACCGAGATGGGTCACGTCACCCCGATGGAAACGTTGCTTCGCGACATCGAGCTGATGAAGCAGCATAACATCAACACCGTGCGTACCTCGCACTACCCGAACGACCCGCGCTGGCTCGACCTGTGCGACGAGTGGGGCATGTACGTAATCGATGAGGCCGACATCGAGTGCCACGGCATAGTCTGCTCCGACGCGAACGCCACCTACGGCAACGGCGCGTATGACCGCATCGCCCGCGACCCCAAGTGGGAGAGCGCGTTCGTCGACCGCGGCGTGCGCATGGTAATGCGCGATCGCAACCATCCTTCGATCATAATATGGTCGCTGGGCAACGAGTCGGGCTACGGCTGCTGCCACGTCGCGATGGCCAAGGCGCTGCGCGAGCTGGATCCCTCCCGCCCGATACACTACGAGCGCGACGCGCAGGCCGAAACCGCCGACATGTATTCGCGCATGTATACCAACGTCTACGACCTTGTAAAAGAGGGCGAAAAGGACGATCCCAAGCCCTTCTTCCTGTGCGAATACGCGCACGCCATGGGCCTTGGCCCCGGCAGCTTCAAGGACTACTGGGACACTATGTACAAGTACCCGCGCCTTATCGGCGGCTGCGTGTGGGAGTGGTGCGACCACGGCCTGACCGCGTACACCGAGGACGGCGAAAAGTACTATAAGTACGGCGGCGACTACGGCGACAAGCCCAACGATTCCAACTTCTGCGTGGACGCGCTGTGCTACCCCGACCGCACGCCGCATACCGGCCTGCTGGAATACAAGAAGGTAATTCAGCCCATGAAGGTCGAGGCAGTTGACCTGACCAAGGGCGTATTCGACGTGACCAACCTGTACGCATTCCGCACATTCGACGGCATGGAAGCCAACTGGATGGTTGAGGTGGACGGCCACGCTGTGCAGCAGGGCGATCTGAAGCTGGACATAGCGCCCTACGCAACCCAGCGCGTGACTATCGACTATAAGCTGCCCGCGTGCGGCAACGCTTTCCTGACGATAACCCTGCGCGAGAAGTACGATACCAACTGGTGCGCCGCCGGTCACGAGGTCGCGGCTGCTCAGTTTGAACTTCCGGTCGAGGCGATGAAGATCACCCGCTCCGCCGACGATATGCCCGAGGTCATGATGATAGACGACGAGGGCGTGATACTGCTGGGCGAGGACTTCTCCGTGATATTCGACCGCCGCGGCAATCTGGTCGAGTGGACGCAGGACGGCCGCGACGTGCTGCTGAGCGGCCCCGAGGTCAACCTCTGGCGCGCGCCCACCGACAACGACGTGCGCATCAAGGAGGCGTGGCAGCGCTTCGGCTTTGATAAGCTGCAGACCCGCGTGACCGAGTTCACCGCCGAGCGCATAACCAAGTCGGCCGTGCGCGTGCGCGTAAGTCAGGTGCTGGCGCCCTATACGACCGTGCCGGTGGTTAAGGCCGATCTGACCTACACCGTATTCGGCGACGGTTCAATCCGCCTGAACGTAAAGTACACTCCTCTTGTCAAGTTCGAGATCGAGGTTCCCGGCTCGCACTGGGCGCCCGAGGGCAGCCCCGAGTCCAAGCCTCACATGAAGGACATCTACCTGCCGCGCGTGGGCGTGAAGATGGCCGTGCCCGAGGATTACGACCGCGCGATGTGGCTGGGCCGCGGCCCGCAGGAGAACTATCAGGACATGTGGGAAGGCGCGCTCGTCGGTCTGTACGAGGGCGACATGGACGATCTGCACGAGCCGTATGTGCGTCCGCAGGAAAACGGCGCGCGCGGTGAGACCCGCTATCTGGCGCTGTACGACAAGCGCGGCGAGGGTCTGATGGTCATCAATGAAAAGGCGCGCTATGAAGGCTTCAGCTTCAACGCGCACCCGTATACCGACGAGATGCTGGATAAGGCCACGCATACCTGCGAGCTGGAGGCCGACGACCACATCACGCTGTCCATAGACTATGCGCAGGGTGCGCTGGGCTCCAACATATGCGGCCCCGAGCCCATGGAGCACTACCGCCTGTACATGCGCGATACGCTTGAGCAGCAGTTTGTAATCAAGCCGTATACGCGCCAGACGCTGAAGATCGCGACGGCCGCCGCGATAGTGCCCGAGGAGATCTGATAAACCTGATACCGGGCGATAAGTAATGAGCGCCGCCCGACGTTACCCAATGAAATGGGAACGTCGGGCGGGGCGCCGCGTTTATTTGCGTATGAAATGTGTATCGCCATTTGGCACATCCTGCGGGGCAAACCGCATTACCTTCATGTGCAAATCGTATTTTTCCCTAAGCGCTGTGATCTTTTCCATCATGGGCGAGCCGTGGTGCGCGTCTATAGCCGCCTGATCTTGCCAGCTGTCTATCAAAAGGACGGTCTCATCATCGTCCATCGGGTAAAAGTATTCGTATTGCAGGTTGCCGCGCTCTGCCCTTATCGCGGCGACGATGCCGCTTGAAGTCATTTCTTTTGCAAAACTGCGCGCCGCGCCGTTCTTGCCAGAATAGTATATGTTGATTGTTATGCTCATGAAATTGCGCCCGCCTTTATGAAAAAATGTGGATCGTTTTTTCAGAATACCATAAAGCGCATTTATATTCAAGGAATTTATCGTCCACGTAATGCGCAGACCCGGAATATGTTCCGCACTGATAAAAAACCGGCCGCACGGCCATGAGCACGGGCCGCGCGACCGGTTTTTTGCATGATCAGTCGTCCAATTCCCATCCCGCGACGTCGCCCGTCGCGGCGTTTATCTTGAACTCGTACTTTTTGTAGCCCAGAGTGCATTCGCCCTCGTAATATATGGCGCCCTCATACGCGTCAAAGTCGAAATCCAGATCGGTAATATCCAGATCGCCCTTGGCCAGCTTCAGCGCGTCCACGGCTTCGCGCGCGGTCAGCAGCCTGCTTTCCGACTGCGCGTCCGCCGCGCCGGGGATCACTTCCTGCTTGAGGAGCCTTATGAGCTGGGCGCTTTCCGCGGCAAATTCCATCATGTACATGTCGCCGTCCAGCGTGCAGAACGCGTGCCACTCGTTTACGCCGTCATCCTCGTCAAAGTATATGTAATCCACCTCGCAGCCGGGCAGCATGGCCTGCGCGGCCTTTATCGCGGCGTCCCTGTCCAGCTTCGCGGTTAGTTTTTTGCGCTTGACTTCGTACTCGGTCTGCACGAATACATAATTGCCGCTTGCGTCGGCGAGCGCCTCTATTTCAGCGTTGGCCGCCTTGTCGCGGAACTCGTATTCCGTGTACGCGCCCTCGCTTTCCTGCTTGACCAGCTGCGCGTCCGCGCTTACGTAGGCGGTGTTTATGACTACTGCGTCCTGCGCCATGGCGACGGGTGTCGACAGCGCGGCTATGGCGGCTATGACAGCGATTATTTTCCTGAACATGGCTTTACAGTCCTTTCAAATACGATAATTATTATAAGCCGTGGCGTTAGCCCGACTTAATACGCATAGTATGCCATACTAATGTTAAGCGAATATTGAGTAAAAAGCTCGAATTCGGCGCGGCCGCGCGGCATGGGCGCGCGCGTCAATCCATGCCCGCCGCATCCCTGATAGCGCCCAGCATGTAGCGCGCGTACTCGGTAAGCGCCGCCGCGTCCGCATCCATGCGATTTTTGCCGCCGTATTCGCACAGCGCGCCCTCCACAACGGGCATGAATTCGCGCGGCAGATTGCCAAGCGCCCACTTGCCGCCCTCTGCCTTGGACAGAACAAGCCCCTCCCGCGTATATGCCAACACACGCGCAAGGTTCAGCACAATGTAGACCGGCTCGGAAAGTATGTCGCTTTCCGAGCCCGATACGTCCGCCCATATGCTGTCCATATAGTATTTGCCGTCCACCTCGCCGAACACGGCGGGGATGCCCTCGCCCAGCAGCACGCGCCCGCGCTCGCGGATTAACGTGAAGTGCGCCGCCAGATCGGGATCGCTGTGGCCGACGCTGCGCGCGTACTCGTCCGGGGCGTTTACGCACGCGTCCAGATACATCGGCGAAAAGTGGAACTCGAACGGGGTAGGGTAGACGAACGGGTCGCATACCTCGCGCCGCACAACGCTGACCTCAAGTCCCTTCTTGGGCGCGCGGGCGTTCAGCCTGACCATATCGTCGATATACACGCGGCGCTTGTCAAAATCAAGCGCGTCATTTATGACGACGATCAAGTCTATATCGCTCGACGCGGGATTAAAGCAGCCCATCGCCGCCGAGCCGTGCAGGTATATGCCCACCAGATTATCGCCAAACGCCTTGCATGTTGCATCAACGAAGTCGTACAGTAGTTCGCCGTACTGTGCGTAAACCGAAGCCATAAACAGTATCCTCCGCAAAAATAAGTGTATCCCCATTTTATCACGCCGCGCAGTGCGTGTCACTATATTTTACCCGGATGAGGCGCGTCTGTGCGGCGCTTGCACACGCCAATCTTTACAAAAGTATGCTATGATGAAGTTTATCAACTTGCCTTATAATAAATACATTGGGGGGGAATGCAAATGAGCAAGCTGCAGCAGGACTTTACACAGGGCAGCATATCGAGCCATCTGATAAAATTCGCACTGCCGTATCTGCTGGCCAATCTGCTTCAGGCGCTGTACAGCGTCGCCGACATGATGATAGTCAGCTGGATGTGCGGTACCAATTCGATGTCGGGCGTAAACATCGGCGGCCAGATCACTCAGATGATAATGATGCTGGTATCGGGCCTTACCGTGGGCGGCACGGTGCTGGTGGGCCAGTACTACGGCGCGCGTCAGGATGAGGAGGTAAAGCGCACGATAGGCACGATGCTCAGCCTGCTTACGATAATGGGCATAGTGCTTATGGCGATAATGCTGATCGCGTGCGACGGCGCGCTGCGGCTTTTGAATACGCCGGCGGAATCGTTTTCGGAGGCGCATAACTACCTCATTATATCGCTGTGGGGCACGCTGTGCGTGTTCTGGTACAACGCGCTTTCCTCCATACAGCGCGGCATGGGCGATTCCAAGCGCCCGCTGATATTCGTGGCGATCGCGTGTGTGGTCAACGTGGGACTTGACCTTTTGATGGTCGGCCCGTGGCAGATGGGCGCGGCGGGCGCGGCGCTGGCCACGATAATATCGCAGGGCATAAGCGTACTGCTGTGCGCCGGGTATCTGGGCACGCACGGCTTTATATTCGACTTTAAGCCGTCCAGCTTCAAGATACACGGCGACAAGGTGAAGCTGCTTATAAAGATAGGCCTGCCCTCGTCGGTGCAGAGCTTCGTGACCAACCTGTCGTTCCTGATGATGACCGCGATAGTCAACGGCTTCGGCGTGGCGGCCTCGGCGGCGGTCGCGGTGTGCGGCAAGTTCAACAGCTTCGGCATAATGCCCGCATTGGCCATGTCGTCCTCGGTCTCCTCGCTGGCGGCCCAGAACATAGGCGCGGGCAAGTACGACCGCGCGGTCGAGGCGCTCAAGGTGGGACTTAAAATATCCGTGGTGATAGGCATTGCGGTGTTTGCGTTTACGCAGCTCTGCCCGCAATTGATACTGGAAATGTTCAACGCCGAGCCTGCGGTCATAGACTACGGCGTGACCTACCTGCGCGCGTTCTGCTTCGACTACCTGATCGTGCCGTTCGTGTTCTGCATAAACGGCCTTATGCTGGGCGCGGGGCACTCGATGTTCTCGCTGGTCAACAACATGCTTTCGGCGATACTTCTGCGCGTGCCGGTTGCGTACTTTGTGTCCAAGACCTCGCTGGGCCTTGCGGGCGTGGGCGCGGCGGCCCCGGCGGCCTCGCTTGCGTCGCTGATCGTGGGCGTGTGGTTCCTTCTCAGCGGCCGCTGGAAGAAAAACAGCACCGGCATACATCGCAGGGGCGCGGCGGAAGCCTGATAAACACCCGACAAAAATAGGAGGGGGCATATGGAGAATTTTGTCCTTACGGCAAACGCGGTTTTGCCGCTGTTTCTGATAATGGCGCTGGGCTACGGCATACGCCGTACGCCGCTGATGGATGACCATACTCATCAGATGATGAATAAGCTCATATTCAAACTGTTCCTGCCCATACTTCTGTTCAAAAATATATCAACATCCGATCTGAATGCGCTGTCGGGTTCGTGGGTGTATCTGTACGCGCTGGTGTCGGAACTGGCGATATTTTTGATACTGTTCATAATCGTGCCGCACATCGAGAAGGAGAACCGCCGCCGCGGCGTGCTTATCCAGGCGATGGGGCGCGCCAACTATGCGCTGTTCGGTCTGCCGCTGGTGGGACTTTTGTACCCGGGCGAGGACGTAGCGGTCGCGTCCATGCTGGTTGCGGTATCGATACCCGTGTTCAACGTGATGAGCGTGGTCGCGCTGGAGGTCTATCGCGGCGGCAAGGTGGACGTAAAGAAGATATTGAAGGGCATAGTCACTAACCCGCTTATAATCAGCTGTGCGCTGGGCTTTATCTGGCTGGTAAGCGGCCTCAGGTTCCCGCAGTTCGTACAGACCGCCGTCAACGACGTGGCCAAGATCGCAACGCCGCTGTCGCTGTTCGTGCTGGGCGGCGCGTTCGAGTTCTCCAGCGTAAAGACGCACATGCGCCCGCTGCTTATCGGCACGCTGGGCAAGCTGGTCATTGTGCCGCTGGTGGCGCTGACTGCGGCGGCGCTGTTCGGGTTCAGGGGCATGGAGCTGGCTTCGCTGGGCGTGGCGTACATGGCGCCCTGCGCGGTTTCCAGCTATCCCATGGCTCAGCAGATGGGCGCGGACGGTGAGCTGGCGGGCGAGCTGGTTGTTTTCACCACCGCGCTTTCGATATTCACCGTGTTCGGCTTCATGTACGCGATGAAGAGCATGGGACTGATTTAAGCCGCCTTATAATGCACTTATCTTTCAAATAATTTACAAAAAGATTAAATGTGTCGGTTTGCGGATAAAACCGGCACTTTTTCTATCTGAATAGCAAATTGCTAAACATGGGCTTGCTTGACAGTTTGAGGTGGAGAGATTAAAATAAATCTGTTACTGTGAAAAGGATTCGGAATGCGGAGCGCGGCGGACGTTTGGCCGCGCGCAGTCCTGATATATTTGATATATAGGAAAGCATCGATCGGCCGCCGCAGCGTCATGTGGCATATTGGTTCCCGCTTGATCGGTAAATACGTTAAATTGACGTCGGCGCGTGCCGTACGTTTGTTTGCGTGTGCCGCGCGGCGGGGGACTAAAGTGCGTCTTAGAAATGGAAAGCCGCCCCAATTACGGTCATCCAAATTTCTGAGGCAGACTTATAAGAGTGTGTCTCAAAAATTCCCTAATCCGCAATTTCGGCGTCTTTTGCGCCATTTC
>USEE01000009.1 GCA_900553645.1 uncultured Eubacteriales bacterium | reverse complement strand
CTCCCACGCTAAGCGGTGCACCTGAAGATGATTTGCTGATAGACGATGTCACATCGCTGACATTCACCGTCGAAAACTGCGAGCAGTCAATAGAGTGGGAGTTTGAATGCGACAATAAGCAATTCACTATCGCCGAAGGTTACCGCTCGCTGGATGATGATACCGCAACTTTGAAACTCGATATATACAGCAACATTGAAGACATAACCGGCAACGTTACCGTAAAGGCATACTACTACGGCTATGAAGACGATGCCGCCATCGCAACGTTCAAGGTACATACGCAGCCGGTGGAAAAGCCCACGCTTGTAATCGACATGAGTTATGACGGTGTATTCACGCTTTACAGCGGTGAAAGTGACGAAGCCATTAACATAGAGACTTCCGGCACTTTCTACCTTGGAACCATAGCATTTAGTGATAAGAGCCCAATTCACGAATTTGAGCCGATTATCACTTTGACCCCGAACGACGAAGGCGGTGCCTTTGATTGCAGTGTGTACAGCTATGAAGGCAATGGCCATAATGGCAGCTTAGAAAATAGCTATGAGATCAGAATAGCCAAGCTAAAGCACAAAAGTCTGCCCGCTGTCGGCACTCATGAATACACCTTACATGTTGAGATACCCGGCACGGATTATACTGCGGAAGCCCCTGTCACTATAAACGTGATTGATGGTACGACCGTGCTCCCGCGCGAGATAGTATTACTGCCTGAAACCGAAGCATTGTTCACCAACGACGTTTACAATCAGAGTTTGTATCTTGACAGCAATGGTAAGGCATCTGTCTCTCTTGATCTCGCAAGAGATGATAGTAATGAATCTCCGAATCTTCACACCGTGTGCGATAAGTTCATTTATTGCCACGATGAATGCACCAAGGGGGTCACAGAAGATCGTAAATATATGTTCACGTTCGACGGCGCTGGACAGCATTACGTAGTACTGCATCTTGCGTCTGATTACAGCAACTGGTACGTTGAGCGGCCGCTGACTTTCAATGTACTCGACCCCGAACCCGTGATAACGTCCGAGCCGTACTATCCCCCGTACATACCGCCGGAAGAGCCTACCGCCATGCCCACGGCTGAACCTGTTCCGGTTCCTACCCAAGCCCCCACGGCTGAACCTGTTCCGGTGCCCACTTTAGCTCCCACAGTTGAACCCGCGCCCACTCCCACCCCCGCTCCCATAAAGGAAGTGACCGCCGGCGGCAAGAACCTCAACGTGCGCCTGTCCCCCGTAAGCGGAGCAGTCGTAGCCAAGCTGCCCGACGGCACCAGACTGGAGGTGCTGGGCACCGAAAACGGCTGGAGCAGAATACGCGCGACCATGCCCGACGGCAGCGTCGTAGAAGGCTTTGTCATGGACGATTACCTGTCCGACGTAGAGCCTACCGCCGCGCCCGCTACTCCCACACCCGCCGCCACGGCCACCGCGCAGCCCGGCGCTGCGACCACTCTTGCGCCGCTTCCCAGTGGCGAGCCTACCCCCGCGCCCGCAGAAAGCGCTGCCAAGGTAAATACTAGCGGTTCCGCGCTGCGCCTGCGCAGCGATCCTTCCACCAGCTCCGACGTGCTGGTGCGTATGCCCAACGGAGCGGACGTTACCATACTCGAGACTGTAGACGGCTGGACGCGCATCAGGTTCGTCGCGCAAAACGGTAAGGAGTACGAGGGCTGGGCCTCTTCCGACTTCATAAAGGCCGACGAGCGTCCTGCGCCTACGGCAACGCCCGCGCCCACAGCCGTGCCCGCGCCTACCGCCACGCCCGCTCCCAACTCCGGGGCGCGCGTCGATGCGGGCGGCAAGAAGCTAAAGCTGCGCCGCCAGCCCGGCAGCTCAGGCTCGGGCGTGACAACCAAAATTCCAGACGGCGCTGAGCTTATAGTGCTGGAATACGGCGAAGAATGGTCGCTGTGCTCTTACAACGGCGTAACCGGCTACTGCGCGACCGCATATCTGAAGTTCAACTGATCCCACGGTTTAATGAGAGGGGCTTTACCGCTCCTCTCATTTTTCGTCCATTGCGAAATCTGCGCATTAGAAAACCGCCCCTTCTCCAATCGCTCGGAAAAGGGGCGGCCTTGCTTATGCTTTAATTAGCGAGCGTTGCGCTGCGCCTCGAAGCACTCACGGCAGTATACGGGACGATCGCCGCGGGGCTGGAAGGGAACCTGGGTGGGACGGCCGCAGCCATCGCAGATTACATCGTACATCTGACGCTCGGGACGGCTGCCGCCATTAGCAGCACGACGGGCGGCGCGGCAAGCGGGGCAGCGACCGGGCTCGTTCTGGAAGCCCTTCTCGGCGTAGAACTGCTGCTCCGAAGCGGTGAATACGAACTGCTGGCCGCACTCGCGGCAAGTAAGAGTCTTGTCTTCAAACATGGGAAAAAACCTCCTAAGTATAGTATGCCCTACCGATGTCTGCCCGAATTAAATGCCTGAGAACCTTCCCGTTATGGAGCGTCTGCCTGAAAGCAGACCACATGTCAGACCGGGCGCGGAGGTGACTCGCGCGGCATCCCGCCTTACATGCTCGGCACAACATTGAGTGCTATCGGTAAGTCTGCCATATACTTGGGATGTTGAAGGCTAATACTAAAGGGCGCCACTTGTGGGCGAAGTTATTATATCACATTTCAAAGTAAAAGTACAGCCATTTGATAACACCGGCACATTTTTTTTTGATGAAGCCCAGTCGCACCGATTTCAGGCAATAGATTTCGTTTGAGGTTATGTTTACCGGTTAATTTTAGGGCAATCGCTACTTACAGTACATGACAACTTCTTATGGTCAATTCTATTTGCGCAGGGCATGGTATATAATATATTATGAATGTTTATATTCTTTATGGATGCATGCTCGCATAGTGCGAAGAGAGGCGTCGAATATGGATTATGAGAGTCTGGGAATGCGCATAAGGCGGGCGCGCAAGGCCGCCGGTATGACGCAGGCCGACCTTGCCGAAAAGCTGGGCATATCAACATCATTCCTGGGACATATCGAGCGGGGCACGCGCAAGGCGAGTCTGGACACGCTGGTCAAGATGGCCAACGAGCTGGGCGTTTCGCTGGATTCGCTGGCGGCGGATTCGCTGGACAGCCAGCTGCGCGACTCCGGTATTTCTTACAGCCGTCAGCAGAAGCTTGCGCTGCGCGAGGCGGTCAAGACGCTTGCGGAGAACCTGGATGCGTTTATAGACAACGACAAGCCCACGGACGGTGACTGACCCGCCCTGTCCCAAACATTTGGCCAATAAAACGGCCGCCGCGAAAGACGATATGTCGCGACGGCCTTTTGGTGTTTCGTTTTTTACATAAGTTCTATGCCCGCGTCTTTAAGCTCGCGCACCATGTCGGCGGGCCACAGCGAGGACTGCACCTCGCCTATGTGTGCCTTTTTCAGGAAGAACATGCACAGGCGCGACTGGCCGATACCGCCGCCCGCGGTCAAAGGCAGTTCGCCCTCCAGCAGCGCCCTATGGAACGGGCGGTTGGCCCAATCCTCGTGGCCGCTGACGCACAGCTGCTCGATCAGGCTGCGCTCGTCCACGCGAATGCCCATAGAGGACATCTCCATAGCGCAGTTGAGCAGCGGATAGTCGAAGAGTATATCGCCGTTGAGCGACCAGTCGTCGTAGTCGGGCGCGCGCAGGTCGTGCGGCTTGCCCGAGCGCAGCGCGCCGCCTATGTTTTCGATAAACACCGCGCCGTATTTGCGCGCGACTATGTTTTCGCGCTGTTTAGGCGTGAGGTCGGGATATCCGTCCTCCAGCTCCTGCGAGGTGAGGAAGGTTATCTCGCGCGGCAGCACCGGCGTCATGCGCAGGTCGTATGCATACAAATCAGCCTCGGTGCGCAGGAATACTGAATATATATGCTCTACTAACTGATGTAGCTTTGTGCGCGTGCGCTCCTCGCGGCTCAGGACAAATTCCCAGTCCCACTGATCCACATAGTACGAATGCAGGTTGTCGGCGGTTTCGTCGCGGCGGATGGCGTTCATGTCGGTATACAGACCCTCGCCGCGCTCAAAGCCCATGCGGCCCAATGCCGCGCGCTTCCACTTGGCCAGCGAGTGGACTATCTCCACATTAGCGTTTGGCGATTCGGCGGTAGAGAAGCTGACCGGGCGTTCGGTGCCGCTCAGGTTGTCGTTTATGCCCGTACCCGCGTCCACGAACAGCGGCGCGGATACGCGCGTCAGGTTGAGCGCCTCGGCCAGGCAGCTTTCAAAGCCGTCTTTCAGCCGCTTTATGGCCGCGTTGGTTTCGCGGACGTTCATTATCGGGGTATAGTTTGCGGGTATTTGTGCCTTTCCCATTTTACATCACTCCATTGTTTTCCGGTTGCGATACCTTGGGGCGGTTATATTTGTTATTCCAACGCTCAAGGGCGTTTACATAACCTTCGATTAGTTTATCCTGATACGCGCCGTCGTTCAGCTTTACGTCCTCGTCGGGATTGCTTTCATATCCCATCTCGACCAGCACGCACGGAACCTCAGACCAGTTATTGCCGGTATAGCTGTCCGACTTATGCACGCCGCGGTTCTGCGCGCCGGTTGTGGCAGTCATTTCCTCCAATAGCATCTCGCCCGCCGCGTAAGATTCGTCGGCGCACGGGCCGCTGTCGCGCACGTACATGCTCATGCCGTGCACGTCGTGGTTATCGCTGCCGTTGCAATGTATGCGCAGCCATATGTCCACGCCCGCCGCATTCATCATCTGCGCGCGTTCGACGTTGGATATGTTCACGTCGTGCGTGGTGCGCGTCATGACTACGCGCGCGCCCTCGGCCTCCAGCCTGTCGCGCAGTTTGAGCGCTATGGTCAGATTGGTTTCGTATTCGTTTATGCGGGTCTTTACGCCCTGCGTGCCGCTGGATACCTTGTTCTTCAGCTCCTTTGAGCCGGGAGAAAGCGGTTCCTTGTCGCGGTTGGCGTGCGCCTGATGGCCGGGATCCAGCCCGATAAGCATACCTGACAATCGGCCCGTGCGCTGGGTGGGCGCGGGCGTTTCCTGCGGGTATGTGATAAAGTCTATTACCTCGACCTCAGGCGTGGGCGTTGCAGCTGCCTCAGTCGAAACCGTTTGTGCGCTTTGGCCGCGCACGTCGGGCGGCACGGTGGGCGCGCCGTCAGCCAGCGCCGCCGCCGTCCACAGCATCGTCATTACAGTCACTATCGCCACAATCAAGCGTTTCATCATTAGCACCTCCGCTAAAATCCACGCCCAATTCGCGCGCAGTATCGCGCAGGAATGCCGTCTCGACCAGTCTGAGCGAGCCGAACGGCGCTTCGACCAGTCTTTCGACCGCACAGCGGTAGGCCGTCAGCAGCCTTTCGCATTGGTCAAACGCGCCGCAGCCGCCCTGCCTGACGAGCGGAGCCAGCTTTTCAGCCAGATCGGCGCTGAGCTCCAGCAGTGCGCCGCATATTGCGCGCGGATAGGGCGTATACATTTCATAATCTTTGACCCCGTCCGCGATAATATCGTTGCATGTCGCACTGATTTTAGGCAGCAGCGCCGCACGCAAATATACGCGCCACGGCAGACTTCCCGGCTGATACAGCGTGCTTATAAGCCGCGCCGCCGTCTTTGGATCGCCGTCATACCAGAATGTCACGCAGCTTAAAGCGCGGTTCAGGCGTTCAACATTGCCCCCGGCGCATTCGCCAATGTACTTTTCCACATCGCCGATTACCGCGTCCGCACGCATCCCGGCGGCCTTCATGACCAGTTCTTCCTTGCTGGTGCAATAGTAATAGATAAGGCTCTTGGGCCAGCCGAGCGAGTCGGCAATGTCCTTAACCGACACCGCGTCGTATCCGCGGCCGTCGAACAGCTCCGCGGCGCGGCGCATCAGCTCGCGGCGCGCGTCGTCTCCCTTGCGCATGATTAAGCCTCCCCCGGCAGTTTCTTTGCACATTATGACAGTTAACGCGCCGCTTGTCAATCGCGCGGGGCTTAAAACCTGCCATGAATGGTTTTAGAGTGCGTCTCAAGCGGGACAATCCGCAAGGTCGAGCGAATTTTTCGTCAGTTCAAGGAAGGAACCCGAAGGCTCAGCAGCACTAAGTCGAGCCTTGTGACGCAGAAATGGCACCGTACCACCCGAAATTGCGTACTCAGGAATTTTTGAGACACACGCTGGGTGCAGGCAAAATGCGCAACTTTATAAATTTGCCTTTTCATTGACAAAGAAACGCGATATAATATGATAAGGCAAGCTTTGCGCCTGCCTGCCGCGCGCATGATCGCGCGCAAAATAAGCAAAGGATGGAACGATGCAATGCCTGCAATCAAGACGCTTAAAAAGTTCTTCCCCATGATGCTGGCGCTGGTGCTTGCGCTGACGCTGTGCGGCTGTAACCTGGTGGAAAACACCGCTTCGCCCACGGCCGACCCAGACTCCCCCCACCCGGTTGCCACGATAACGATGGAAAACGGCGACGTGATGCGGGCCGAGCTGTACCCCGAGTACGCGCCCAACACCGTGGCGAACTTTATCGAGCTGGCCAATTCCGGCTTTTACGACGGAATCAGCTTCCACCGCATAGTCAAGGGCTTTGTGATACAGGCGGGGCTTGCGTCCACGGCGGGCAAGGCCGACGTGGGTTACACCATCAAGGGCGAGATGGGCAACAACGGCTTTAAGCAGAACACACTCAAGCACACCAAGGGCGTATTGTCCATGGCGCGCGTGAGCGGCGACTACGATTCCGGTTCAACCCAGTTCTTCATCGTGGTTGCGGACGCGCCCGACTATCTGGACGACGAATACGCGCCGTTCGGCAAGCTGATGGACGACGACAGCATCGCCGTGGCCGAGAAGATGTCCAAGGTGGCCGTGGACTCCACCGACAAGCCCATCAACAGCCAGACCATCGCCACCATACGGGTAGAGACCAACGGACAGGAGTACACGGCTGAAAAGATAAAGTAAGCCGCGCTCCGATAACGGCGCGTTTCCAAACGAAGCGAAATGCGGTTTCGGTCTGCGCGCTGCCTTAACCATTTTAAGGCGATGCGCAGTGCGAACGCATATCGGCGATTTTTTGAAAGGCGCTTAAAATATTTTTTAGGAGGACAATCCAATGAGCAATCCTACCATCAAAATCACCATGGAAGACGGCGGCGTAATCAACGCCGAGTTGTACCCCGAATACGCGCCCAACACCGTAGCCAACTTTGTCGAGCTGGCGGGCAAGGGCTTTTACGACGGCCTGATATTCCACCGCGTAATCGAAGGCTTCATGATTCAGGGCGGCTGCCCCAACGGCAATGGCATGGGTGGCCCCGGCTACTCGATAAAGGGCGAGTTCGCGGCCAACGGCTTTAAGCAGAACACGCTCAAGCACACCCGCGGCGTGCTGTCCATGGCTCGTGCGATGAGCCCCAACTCGGCGGGCAGCCAGTTTTTCATAATGCACGCCAACGCGCCTCATCTGGACGGCCAGTACGCGGCGTTTGGCAAGGTATCCGATGACGAGAGCATGAAGGTAGTTGACCGCATCGCTACCACGCGCACGGGCTTCCAGGATCGCCCCGTGGCCGAGCAGCGCATCAAGTCCATCACCGTTGACACCAAGGGCGAGGAGTACAAGGCCGAGAAGATGTAATCGCGCTATCTGCGATGCAATCCGGGTGGCGCGGCATACTTACCCGCCGCCCGGCGCTTTCTCATCCTTCTCTAATCGACGGTTAAGCGTGTACTCGTGATAAGTCCTCCGCTTTGATATATAATGCAGACATCAACTTAAGAGCAAAGCGAACGCGCCACTGGCGCAGAGAGGATAAATGCGACGTATACTCGTCTTACCGTTACCCGTTACAATGAAGTTCTTATCAACCTTCCGATCATGCTGATCATAATCGCGGCCATTTTCGCGCCTCATGCTGCGCTGATATGCGCGCTGTTGGCGTTCTTCACCGGCTGCACGATCAGGATTGAGCGCGGAGTAAGGCGCGCGCCCCACTTCTGGCGCGGCGACGATTATAGTCAGTATTAATCCCCCGCACCCGACGGGCAAGGAGGCTTCAGGGCAATGGCATCCTATAACATAAAGCACATCGAATACCTTCGTCAGAAGGCCAACCTTACGTATGAACAGGCGGTTGCGCTGCTCGACCGCAACGACGGCGACATAGGTCGGGCGCTTATCGAGCTGGAAAAGAGCGGCGCGCTGCGCGGCGAGAACCAGTCGCGCACTGCCCCGCCCCGGAGCGAGCCTCAGTCTCAGCCGGAAGCCTGCCAAAAGAGCTTCTGGGATAACGCCGTCGATCTGTTTATAAAGGGTCTGCGCATAAAGCTGGTCATTGAAAAGGATCGCGACACGTTGGTGCGGCTGCCGGTGATATATCTGGCGGTGGGCGTGTTCATGGCGCCCTACTTCGCAATACTTAGCGTGGTGCTTATGTTCCTGACCGGATGCCGCGTGCATATCGAGAAGTACAACAATCCCGAGGGCGACCGCAAGATACGCTCCTATGCCCGCGGCGCAGAGCGCACTGTGCGCAACACGATAAACGGCGCGTCCCGCACGCCCTATAACGCGCCCAAGGATGACAAGTCTTCCGATAATTCCAACAATAACGATACTGATGGCGATGATTTCGACTCCTTCACCGTCGAATAAGGCCGCATAAATACAGCCGAACTGCGCGCCCGCGCAGCAGTCTTTCGCACTGCCGCGGGGCGCGTTTTTTTATGCCTTAACGTCCTTTACAGTCATACGAATAGTCGCCCCATCGTAAAATATATAAACAGATATTTTCGGGGAGGACTGCGTATGTCCAGAAAACTGATGCCGACGATAAGCATACTTCTGCTCATCGCGATGCTGGTACTGGTGGGCACGAACGGCGCGACGATCGCCGCGCGCGCGGAAGGCGAGCGGCAATTGCCGCTTGAGGATTCAGTGCCTTTTAGTTTAAGCAGCAAATCCGCGCTGCTGATGGAGGCCTCGACCGGGCGCGTAATATTCGAAAAGGCCGCGGACGAGCGCCGCCCGGTCGCCAGCGTAACCAAGCTTATGCCCATACTGTTGATACTTGAGTCCATCGAAAACGGCCGGTGCGCGCCGGACGACGACGTTACGGTCAGCCGCCGCGCCGAGAGCATGGGCGGCTCGCAGGCGCTGCTGGACGCCGGCTCGACGTACAAGCTGAATGAGCTGTTCAAGTCGATAATCGTAGGCAGCGCCAACGACTCCACCGTGGCGATGGGCGAATACCTGTACGGCTCGGAGGAGGGTATGGTCAACGCGATGAACCACCGCGCGCAGGAGCTGGGCATGACCGACACGCTTTACGTCAATTCGACCGGCCTGCCCGCGTCGGGGCACTACACCACGGCGCGCGACATAGCTGTGCTGTCGCGCGAGGTAATCAAGCACGATCTATACTTCGACTACTCGACGATATGGCTGGACGAACTCGTGCACCCCGGCGGGCGCGTAACGCAGCTGACCAACACAAACCGCCTTACAAGGCTGTACGAGGGCTGCGACGGCATAAAGACCGGCTCAACCAACGAGGCGGGCTTTTGCATGAGCGCGTCAGCCCAGCGCGGCGGTATGCGGCTGATCGCAGTGGTGCTGGGCGCGGGCACGTCCAAGGAGCGCTTCAGCGACGCGACGGCGCTGCTCGACCATGGCTTCGCCAACTATACGATGCATCAGGCGGCCAAGAGCGGTGACATTGTGGAGCAGAACTTCCCGGTAATCGGCGGCGATCCGTCTGAGGTGAACATAGTGCTGGCGGGCGACTGCGAGACACTGATTAAGCGCGGCGGCGCATCCGAGATACGATTGGAGCGCACTCTGCCCGACAAGCTGACCGCGCCGCTGAGCGAAGGCCAGGTAGTAGGCAGTGTGCGCGTGATGCTGGGCGAGCGGGTACTGCGCGAGATCGACGCGGTGGTCGATCGGGATGTGCGCGTGCGCGGAGTGGGCGAAGGGATTATGCGTGTGCTCAGGCTTTGGGTGTATCTGTAAATATGTGGCGCTTCCCGATTATAAAGGAAGCGCTTTTTTATGTCCTCCCCGCCCGCATTTGAATGTAGAGTATTCGTAAATAGTGTCCCAAGCCGCTTTGCAAAATATGCAAATCACGGTATAATGGTACTCATGACTTGTATATTTGCGGAAGCAGGCGAATATTTATGTACTTAAGAAAAGGACTTCACATAAACGCGCTGGGACATCTGGAAATCGGCGGCTGTGACTGCGTGGAATTGGCGCACGAGTTCGGCACGCCGCTGTATGTATACGACGAGGATTATCTGCGCGCGCGCTGTTCGGGCTACACCGAGGCGCTTAAAAAATATGCGCCCGGCGGTGCGGCGGCGTATGCCAGCAAGGCGTTTTTGACCACGGCGATGGCTGTCATTATGAAGCAGTGCGGCATGTGGCTGGACTGCGTAAGCCTGGGCGAGCTGTACGTCGCCAAGAAGGCGGGCTTCCCGGCTGAACACATAATAGTGCATGGCAGCAACAAGACCGACATTGAGCTTCAGACCGCGCTCGACATGGGCGTGGGGCGCATCGTGCTGGACAGCACTGAGGAAATCGAACGCCTCGCCGAGATGTGCGCGGAGGCAGGCAAGCGCCAAATGGTGTTCCTGCGCGTAAATCCGGGTGTGGACGCGCACACGCACTCCTATATACAGACCGCGCGTGTGGATTCCAAGTTCGGCGTGGGCGCGGACGAGGCGCTGGACGCGCTGAAGCTGATACTTGCAAAGCCCGGACTTGAACTGCGCGGCATACACACGCATCTGGGCAGTCAGATATTCGACCTAAACGCGTTCGACGACGGCTGCAAGAAGGTGGCCGCGCTGATGGCCGAACTGCGCGACGCAACCGGCACGGTACTGCCCGAGGTGAATCTGGGCGGCGGCTTCTCGGTGCACTACACCGACGCGGACGCGCCGGTCGAGCCGGAAGAATCGATACAGCACGTAGCGGCGGCGCTGAAAAGCGCAATTGCGCCGTATGACTATCCCGTACCGGCGCTGTTTGTGGAGCCGGGCCGCTCGGTCGTAGCCGAGGCGTGCGTGACGCTGTACACGGTGGGCGCGATAAAGATCATCCCCGGCATACGCAAGTACGTATCGATAGACGGCGGACTCGCCGACAATCCGCGCCCGGCGTTGTATCATGCCGAGTACGAGGCGGCGCTTGCCAACCGCATGAACGAAACTGAGCTGGAGCCGGTGCGCATATCGGGCCGCTCGTGCGAAACAGATACGCTGATCGAAAGCGTGATGCTGCCCGCGCCCAAACGTGGCGATATACTGGCCGTGTTCACCAGTGGCGCATATCAGTACGCGATGGCGAGCAATTACAACCGCGTGCCGATACCGGCGGTTGTGCTGGCTAAGGACGGCAAGGCGGCGCTGATGGTGCGTCGGCAGACCGTTGAGGAACTTACTCAGTACGACAGTGTGCCTGAATGGTTGGATAAGGAATAAGATTTATGCTGCGGCTTTCGCCTGAAAAGCGGAAGCCGCATTTGTTTTAATCAGAATATACTTTTCTCATTTCTCATACAATATTCTTATCAGTTAATATATCGACTTATATATTGATGATTTTATCCGCATATGCTATACTATATCTATCGAAAGGAGTTGATATTATGGCTTCTGTTATGAGTGCAATCACGAACACCGTACCCATCACGCAGTTTAACCGCGGGCTGGCCGGAAAGATATTTGAAGATGTAAAGCAGTGCGGTGCAAAGGTCGTTATGAAAAACAATATCGCCGAATGTGTACTGCTCTCCCCGGACGAGTACATCCGGCTAATGGATGAGTTAAACGATGCGCGGCTTGCGGCGCTTGCCGCCGAGCGCATGGCTCATTTTAATCCTGAAAATACAGTTTCCGAAGCCGAAATGAACCGCCGTCTCGGCATCACGGAAGACGATCTGGCTGGCTTCGATGAGGTAGATATAGAATGAGCTGGAAACTAAGCTATCTGCCCGAGGCCGAAAAGGATCTGAAGGCGCTGGACGGCAGTCAGCGTATACTTGTGCTCAAAGCCATCAAAAAAGTCCAGCAAAATCCCCTGCCTGCCGAAGAAAACGGCTATGGAAAGTCGCTGGGCAATTACGGCAGCACATGGTTAGCCGGACTTTTGAAAATCAAATTGCGTGCGGCCGGTCTGCGCGTCGTATACAAGTTACAGCGAACTGAAAGTGAGATGCTGGTAATTGTAATTGGCGTAAGGGCCGACGAAGAGGTATATGATATTGCGGCGAAGCGCGCCGCACGCCACAACCTGTCCGATTGATTTTCCCGCACACATGAACATCGCCCCGCGTCTTTTTTCATGACGCGGGGCGATTCATATCCTATACTAAACCACTATCAATTATACTTAGGCAGCCAATCGCCGTGCGCCTCGATCAGATCGTCGCACATGGCCACTATATCGTCTATCGACAGCTCGGCCGCGGTATGCGGATCCAGCATTGCCGCCTGATAGATGTAATCCTTCTTGCGGGTGATTACGGCCTGTATGGTCAGCAGCTGCACGTTGATATTGGTGCGGTTCAGGGCCGCGCACTGCTCGGGCAGCGCACCTACATAGGTAGGCGCTATGCCGCTCTTATCGACGACGCAGGGCACTTCGACGCACGCCTCGTCGGGCAGGTTGGTGATCATGCCGTGGTTGATTACGTTGCCGCCGAACTTGAAGGCCTTATTTGTCTCCATGGCCTCCATGATGTAGCTGGCGTACTCGCGGGAGCGCTTATGGGTCAGGCCGTGATCGGCCAGCAGCTCGTCGCGGCGGGCTTCCCAATCGGCGATCTGGCGCACGCAGCGGCGCGGGTACTCGTCGAGCGGGATATTGAAGCGCTCGATCAGCTCGGGGTACTTGCTCTTAATAAAGTAAGGCATATACTCGCTGTTATGCTCGCTGGACTCGGTGATGTAGTAACCGAAGCGGCGCATCAGCTCCAGGCGAACCATATCGCCGTGCAGGCCCTTTTCCTTATACAGGTTATAGCCCTCGCGGATATGTTCGAGCCACTTTTCCTCGGGCTTTTCGTCGGGGAAGCGCTTTTCGAGGTATTCTTCGAAGGTCGCGCCTATATCGAGCTTACCCTCGTTATACAGCAATGCGCGGCGCTTGATTTCGGGATAGAGGTCAACACCGTCGCGAGTGCATTCGAGCAGCCATGCCTGATGGTTAATACCGGCGATCTTCCACTGAACCTGATCGTCGTACTTCATGCCCAGCTCGCCCAGCAGGGTGGAGGCGCACACCTGAACGCTATGGCACAGGCCGACGGTCTTTATGCCGGTATAGCGCTGGAGCGTGCCGGTGAGCATCGCCATGGGGTTAACATAATTAAGGAACCACGCGTTGGGGCAGACTTCCTCCATATCGTGAGCGAAGTCCAGCATCACGGGCGCGGTACGCAGGGTACGGAATATGCCGCCGATGCCGAGGGTATCGGCGATGGTCTGGCGCAGGCCATACTTTTTAGGTATTTCGAAATCAGTCACGGTACAGGGCTCATAGCCGCCCAGATAGCTTTCGATCTTAGCCTTAGAGCCGTTATTACGGTTAATGGTATCGAGCATCAGGCGGCTTTCCTTCAGGCGGTCGGCGTCGATGTCATACAGTGCGATCGTGGATTCTTCCAGTGCGGGGGTCATCATGCTATCGCCCAGCACGTTCTTGGCGAACACGGTAGAGCCCGCGCCCATGAATGTAATCTTAGGCATTTAATAAATCCTCCTCATCGTTCGGAATCGTTATCTCTATTTTACAGTCATCCTTAACATTTTGCAAGCATTGATGTCTCTTACGTAT